>JBKHDD010000041.1:0-29518 GCA_046541515.1 Desulfococcaceae bacterium | reverse complement strand
CTTGCACGATTGGCCAATTGAAATGCCAAAGTGAACGGTATTGGGTCTAAGCCCAATACCGTTCATTTTACCAAAAAAATGGCAGGGGCGAATTGCATTCGCCCTTGGTCAATCTTTCACGATTGGCCAATTGAAATGCCAAAGTGAACGGTATTGGATCTAAGCCGGATAGCGGCCATTCGCTACTTCCCGAAATCCCGAACCCGCTGGTGGATGAGGCGCAATCCCTCCAGGGTCAGGTCCGGCTCCACCGCCTCGATGGCGGGGCAGACGTCGGCCATCAGGGGGGCCAGCCCGCCGGTGGCGATGATCCGAGGTTTCGGCGCCCCCATTTCCGCCGTCATTCGGGAGGCGATGCCTTCCACCAGCCCCGCGTAGCCGAAGATGACGCCGGACTGGATGCTGCCGATGGTGTCCCGTCCGACGACCCGTTCCGGGGCCTTCAGGATGTCCACCCGGGGCAGCTTGGACGCCCGCATGAACAGCGCCTCCGCCGAAATGCCCACCCCGGGGCTTATGGCCCCGCCCAGGTATTCCCCCGCCGCCGAAACGGCGTCGAAGGTGGTGGCCGTGCCGAAGTCGATGATGATCAGCGCGGTCCGATAGATTTCGTATGCCGCCACGGCGTTGACGATGCGGTCCGCGCCCACTTCCCGGGGATTGTCGTAGAGAATGGGCATGCCCGCCGCCGTTTTGGCGTCCACCCAGAGCGGCTCGTGGTTCAGATATTTTCTGCAAAAAGCGCTGAGAATGGCGGCCATGGGCGGCACCACGCTGGAGATGATGGTGTCGGTCACCGCATCCAATTGGATGCCCGCACCGGCGAAAAGGCCGGAAATCAGAAGGTTGAATTCGTCTTCGGTGGTGTTCCGCTCGGTCCGGATGCGCCAGTCCCGGACCGGCTCCTCGCCCCGATAAATCCCCATGACCGTGTTGGTGTTCCCCACGTCGATGACCAGCAGCATGGTGGTTTTCCCCCGCGTTTCAAGTTTTCCTTCCCATAACCCAAGCCCCGCCGGACCGCAACCACGGAATTGTCTCCTTTGCCGCCGAATTTCCTCTTGCGAACCCTCCGAAAAATAGGCATTTTTCGCCAGGTGAACGAACCGGGAACGTCTCGTGCGAGCCCGAGGCCGTCTGTAAGTTCTGGCCGGAATCCCCGACGAAACCGACTGAACACCGAGCGCTCCCCGATCGAGTGGCGCGAATTCCTCTATCCAGGAGGTGCTGAATGAACAACCGGCGGAAACTCTCGACGACGAAACCATTTTTGTTTTGGGTCCGATGGTGGATTGGCCTTCCGACGATCGTTTTTTTTCTGACCGCTCTGGCGGCCCCCGCCGCGGCGGAACCGGCCGACTGGGCGGCGACGGTGGAAGCGGCCCGGGGCCAGACCGTGGACTGGTTCATGTACGGCGGCTTCCCGGCCGCCAACGCCTACGTCAACGGTTTCGTGGCCCCGGCGTTGAAGGAGAAATACGGCGTCACCCTCCGCCAGGTGCCGGTGCGAGACATCGCCGAGGTGATGAGCAGGCTGCTGGTGGAGCGCCAGGCCGGCAAGACCGAAGGCGGCGAGGCCGACCTGATGTGGATCAACGGCGAGAATTTCCGCACCGCCAAGGGCAACGGCCTGCTCTTCGGGCCCTACGCGGATCGGCTGCCGAACATCCGATACGTGGACCTCGCCAAGCCCTCCGTGAAAAACGATTTTGGCGAACCGGTGGAGGGGATGGAATCGCCCTGGGGCGGCGCCCAGGTGGTTTTCATCCACGACACCGCCCGGACCCCGGAGCCGCCTAAAACCATGGGCGATTTCATCCGGTGGATCAAGGACCACCCCGGCCGCTTCACGTACCCCGCGCCGCCGGATTTTACCGGTTCCGTCTTCGTCCGGCACGTCTTTTACCATGTGGCCGGCGACGTGGTCGGCTGGCAAGGAGACTTCGACGAAGAGAAATTCGCCGCGGCGGCGGAACAAACCTACGCGGCGCTCCGGGAGCTGAAACCGTTTCTCTGGCGGGAGGGCCAGACCTATCCCGAATCGCCGGTGCGGCTCTCCCAGCTCTTCGCGGACGGGGAGATCGACTTCTCCTTCAGCTACCATCCCGCCGAAGCCTCCAAGCGCATCCAGGACGGTCTCTACCCGGAAACGGTCCGGACCTTCGTCTTCGAAGAGGGCACCATCGCCAACACCCATTTCGTGGCCATTCCCTTCAACGCGGGCGATCCCGAAGGGGCCATGGTGGCCGCCAATTTTTTGCTTTCCCCCGAGGCCCAGCTTGAAAAGGCCGATTCCCGGGTCTGGGGCGATTTGCCGGCCATCGACGCCGGCCGGTTGGAACCGGAATGGCAAGCCAAATTCCAGGCGCCGCCCCGGGGCGAGGCGACCCTGCCCGACGCCGTGCTCCAGGCCCACCGGCTGCCCGAGCCGCCCTCGGAAATCCTGATTCGGCTGGAGCAGGGGTGGCAAGAAAAGGTGCTGAAGGCCCGATGATTCCCGGAAGCGGCGCCGACGCCCGGACCCGCGTTCCGGAGCGGGCCGGGACGATCTGGATTCTTCTCGGCCCCGCCCTGCTGGTGGTTCTTCTGCTGTTCGGCGGGGGCCTGGCCTGGGGAATTGCCCAGAGCCTGGGATACCTGCCATCGGCCGGGATGGACACGCCGACCCTGGACCATTTCCGGAACGTGCTGACCGACAGTGATTTTTTTCGGAACCTCGGGCTGACCCTCTACGTCTCCCTGGTTTCCACCGCCATCGCCGCCGGGATCAGTTTGGGGATGGCGTTGCTTCTCTCCGGCGCGACCGGGAGAGGTCGGTCCCTACATTTCATCTTCCAGATTCCGCTGGTGGTTCCCCACCTGGTGGTGGCCGTGGCCGTCGCCTTTCTGCTGGCGCCCGCCGGGCTGATCAGCCGTGCGGCCGCGGGGCTGGGGTTGATTTCCGGGCCGGGGGATTTTCCCCTGCTGGTCAACGATCCCTGGGCGGTGGGAATTCTGACCGTCTACGTCTGGAAGGAGGTCCCCTTCATCACGCTAATGCTGCTGTCCGTCCTGCACCACGGCGGCCGGGAGCGGATGGAAGTGGCCCGGACTCTCAAGGCCGGGCCATGGCAACGGTTCCGGTACGTGGTGGCGCCCACGGTGTTCCCCAGCCTGGGCGCGGCGTGCCTCATCGTTTTCGCCTATACCTTCGGCGCGTTTGAAGTGCCCTTCCTGTTGGGACGGACCTATCCCATGACCTTGCCGGTGCAGGCCTACCGGTATTACGGCGACGTGGACCTGATGTCCCGGCCCGAGGGAATCGCCACCGGGCTGATCATCGCTGCGGTGGTGGCGTTGACCGTTTTGCTGGGGCAGATCACCGTGCAAGCGGCCCGGCGAAGGGGCGTGGTGATATGATTCGCATTGGGTACCAAAACCGATGGATGCGGCGCGCCCCCGCCGTGCTGGCGATCTTCGCCGTGAGCATACTCTTCGTTCCCCTGTTTTTGTGGGCCTTTTCCGAACGCTGGTTTTACCCGCAATTGTGGCCGGGGGAATGGGGGCTCCGGGCGTGGCGGTATGCTTTCGGCACGGCGGGGGCACAGATACGGGGCGGGATTGCGGCCAGCACGGCCGTCGCCGCGGTCACGGCGTTGGCGGCGGCGCCCGCCGGAACATTGGCCGGGCGGGCGTTGGGACTCTACGCCTTTCGCGGCAAGGATGCTTTGTCCATCCTGCTGGCCGTGCCCGTGATCGTTCCCCCCTTGAGCGTGGCCATGGGGCTGCACCTCTGGTTCATCCGACTGGGTCTGGCGGAGACCTTCGCCGGCGTGGTGCTGGTCCATCTCACCGTCTGCCTGCCCTATGCCGTCTTTGTGATGTGGGGCGTTTTTTCCAACTACGATCCCGAATTCGAGGAGCAGGCCCGTTCCCTGGGGGCGTCCCGGTTTCAAGTGGCCCGGCGGGTGACGCTGCCGCTGATCTGGCCGGGGCTGGTGGTCGCGGGGTTGTTCACCTTTTTGTTGTCCTGGACCCAATATCTGAGCACTCTCATCATCGGCGGCGGCCGGGTCGTCACCCTGCCCATTGTGCTTTTCTCCCTGATGAACGGCGGGGACCGGCCCGTGGCGGCGGCGGTGAGTCTGGTCTTCGTCGCGCCGGCCCTGCTGGCGCTGATTTTGAGCGCCCGGTATCTGGGCGGGCGAAGCGCCGCGGGGATCGGCTGATGGGCGAGCTGGCGTTGCGCGGACTGACGGTGGGCTACGGCGGAACGCCGGTGTTGCGGGATTTCGACCTGACCGTGGCCGACGGCGAGGTGGTCTCCCTGCTGGGCCCCAGCGGCACCGGCAAAACGACCCTGTTGCGGGCGGTGGCAGGGCTCACGCGGCCCATGGCCGGGGAGATTCTCATCAATGGACGGTCCGTGAACGAACTGCCGCCGGAGCAACGGGACGCGGTGATGGTTTTCCAAAAGCCGTTGCTCTTTCCGTACATGAACGTGGCCCAGAACGTGGGCTTCGGGCTGAAAATGCTCGGGATTCCCGCCGAGGAGGCCCGAAGCCGGATCGACCGGATGCTGGGCCTAGTGCAGTTGGCGGGTTTGGCGGACCGCAAAGTTCACGCGCTCTCCGGCGGGCAGCAACAGCGGGCGAGCCTGGCCCGGGCCCTGGTGCTGGACCCGGCGGTCCTCCTGCTGGACGAGCCGCTGTCCAGCCTGGACGCCAATCTGCGTCAGCAAATGCGGGAGCTGATCCGGGAGGTCCAGGCCGAGACCGGGGTGACCACGCTTTTCGTCACCCACGACCAGTCCGAGGCGTTGATGCTGTCCCACCGGGTGGCGCTGATCCTGGACGGGCGAGTCCGGCAGGTGGGCGCGCCCCGGGACCTGTTCTACCGGCCGGCCGATCCCGAGGTGGCCCATTTTTTCGGCGGTTGCAATTTTTTCACCGGGCGGGTGAAGGCGGGATGGTTCCGGACCGAATTCGGCGACTTTCCGATCTCCCGGCCCAACGGCAACGGCGCGGTCCTGACCGCCACCATCCGGCCCGAGGACGTGGAACTCTTGGGGCCCGAAGACAACGAGGGGCTGCCGGCGGTGGTGCGTCGGACCCATTTCGAGGGGGCGGCCACCCGGGTTTGGGTCCAATGCGGCGAGACCCGGTTTGCCGCGTTGACCGGCCGGGGAGATTTCCGTCCGGGGCGGGAAGTGCGGCTACGGCTTCCCCCGGACAGGGTGCGAATCTTTTTTCCCGAGGCGACAAAGAAAATGGAAGGCGATCATGAGTGACCGGACGAAAGACCCAATGGCGGAGATGCTCCCCCGGGTGCAAAACTATTTGGCCAATCGGGACTGGCGCGACGTTCCGGTCATGGCGGGCCGAAATTTCCGCGTGGAACCGCTGGCCCAGGGCGAATATAATCTCAACTACCTGCTGGTCGACCCGCCGGTTCGGCTGGTGTTCCGGGTCAACCTGGGCAGCCAGATCGAGCGGGAGGACCAGATTCTCTACGAGTATCGGGCGTTGGAGCTGCTGAAGGAGAGCGGGGTTGCGCCGGTACCGTATTTCGTGGACGATCGGGGCCATGTGGAAATCTCCGGCCGCGCCGCGGAGAGAGAAATCCCCCCCGGCCCTCCTTTGGAAAAGGGGGGGGAAGGGGCCGAAATGGATCGCGGGATTCTGATCATGGAATACCTCCCCGGCGGGCCGCTGGATTACCGGCGGGAGCGGGAGGACGCGGCGAAGCTTTTCGCGCGGATTCACCGGGCGCGGGTTCCCGAGGAGCGGAACCATCTGATCCGGGAGGAAGCGCCGCTGTCCATCGTCTTCGAAGAATGCGAGCGGCTGTTGCCGGTCTATTTCGAATCGGATCTGGCCGATCCCAACATTCGGGCCTATCTGCGGGACGTGCGAGCCTGGATGAACGAGGCCCGGGGCGGCGAAAAATATTTCCAGGCCGATCCCTGGCCCTGCGTGGTCAACACCGAGGTCAATTCCGGCAATTTCATCGTCAACCGCTCCGCCGGAACGGTCCAGCTGGTGGATTGGGAAATGCCGCGTCACGGAGACCCGACGGCCGATCTCTGCCATTTTTGCTCGCCGCTGACCACGATGTGGAAGACCGACTATCGCATGAGCGAGGACGAGCGCCGGGAATTCCTCCGGGTCTACGCCGAGGCGGTGGGCGACGCCCACCTCCGGGACACGTTGGACGAGCGTTTCGCCCTCCGGAATCCCTTCGTGCTGCTGCGGGGCATTTCCTGGTCGGCCATGGGCTGGGTGGCCTACCAGACCGATTTCGCGGGCGTCCGCAATCCCGACACCTGGGAGACGCTGAAGCGCTACATGGACTACCGATTCATCCGCTCCATTTTCGATCCGATTCTGGCGCGGAGTCCCTGAAGACCGGTTTCCACGGCGGCCGATAATCGAAACCCAAAAGCGCCAAATCGTTAGGCGATTTGCAGGAAAGCCCGCACCTCTACCCCCGGGATCGACGATTTGCACTTGTCGAATCGGGGCGCGGGCGAAGGACGGGGTCGAGTTGGACTCGATGTTCCCGGAAGCGGTATGAAAATTTCCGCAAATCGCCTTAAAAATCGCCGTGGTCGAAGGCTTGCCGTCGGCGCCAAAGGGTGAAATGAACGTGGGAAAAGCGCCATGAAAACCGACGAGTTGTTCTACGAACTGTTCCGCTTCAGCCCGGAAAGCCTTCTGGAGCTTGTCCGGCTGGAAGCCCCGGGGCCGTATCGCTTCGAGAGTATCACGGTAAAAAGTACCGAAAAGCGATTCGACGGCTATTTCAAAAACGCCAACGACGCCGGTCCCGATATTTTCCTTGAAATTCAGGGGTACCGGGACAATAATATTTATTGGCGGCTGTTCCGGGAAATTTGCGCGTTCCATGAACAGCGGAAAAGCGGCCGCCCCTTCGCGGCCATCATTCTGTTCGTCGATAGTTCCCTCGACCCCGGAAATCCTCCGCTGGTTCCCGCGCCGCCCCATCGTCTGTTGCGACGCGACCTGATGGAATGCCTGGAAAAGATCGAGGACAACGCGACTCCGCTGGTGGTTTTGAAGCCGCTGACGCTCCGGAGCCAAGCGGAACTTCCGAAAGCGGTTGGCGAGTGGAAATCTGGAATCGATGCCATGGGCCTGCCGGAGAGCCGGCGAAAGACCCTGAACGAACTGCTGGAATACGCCATTTTACAGCGGTTCAAGACATTTACGCTGGAGGAGATTCGAAAAATGATAGAATTGACTCCCCTTGAGGAAACGGTCGCCGGAAAGCAATTGATTCAGCAAGGCATGGACCAGGGAATGGAAAAGGGGTTGGAGAAGGGGTTGGAAAAAGGGATGGAAAAAGGGATGGAAAAAGGGATGGAAAAAGGGCAGCTCATCGGCCAGATTCAGCTGATCCAGCGGCTCCTCAAGCGTCCCCGAACGCCGAACGAATCCCTGAACGACCTTGATTCGGGAGAGCTGAGGGCCATGTTGGCGACCTTGGAAGGGGATTTGTCCAAGGAGGCGAAATGGAGCTGATTGCGTCCGGACATCTTTCGCGGTTGAGTTTTCGCAATTTGGCCGACAGTTCGGCGATCCCTGCGGCGCGATAATCCGGCTTATCCCCCCTCCCCGAACAACCGCGCGATCTCGTCCACCTCGAATTTGGGCCACTCCGCCGGTTCGCCGTAAATTGACGACGCGATCCCCTCGCCCGGCGCCATGACGTGGCCGATGACGGTGATCTCGACGCCGGCGGCGAATACGGCCCGGATCAGGTCGCCGGTGGATTCCTCCCGACAGCAGATCAACAGGCTGCCCGAGCCGATGAGGCCCAGAGGGTGAATCTCCAGGGCTTCGCAGACCGAGCGGGTTTCCGGGAACATGGGGATGTTCTCCGCGTGGATTCGGAGGCGATGGCCCCCGGCGATGCTCAGCTCCTCCAGGGCCGTGGCGATGCCGCCCTCGGTCACGTCGTGAAGGGCGCTGACGCCCTCGATCCCCGCCGCGATCCGCGCCTCTTCCATCACGCTGATGCGAGAGAGAAAATTCTTGCACCGCTCGATCTCCGCCGGTTCCATTCCCTTTTCCAGCAGTCGCCCCTCCATTTCCCGGGCGATGATGCTGGTGCCCTCCACCGACACGCCCTTGGTGACCAGCACCCGGTCGCCGGCCTTCATGTTTCGCTTGTCGATCAGTTTGGATCGAGACACGGTTCCCGCCAGGGTTCCGGTGACCACCGGTCGATTGACCGCGTCGGTGATCTCGGTGTGACCGCCGCAGAGGGTGATGTTCCATTTCCGGCAAACGTCGGCCATTTCGGCCAGGGTGGCGGTCACCTCCGCCGGGGTGGTTCCCACGGGAAACATGAAGGTGGTCAAAAACCAGCGGGGAACCGCCCCGGCGGTGACCACGTCGTTGGCGTTGACCAGCACGGCGTACTGGCTGATGGCGTCGGTGGCGAAGGTGATGGGGTCGGATTTGAGGACCAGCACCTCCTCGCCGGAAATGTCCACCGCCGCCGTGTCCTCGCCCACCCGGGGATGGATCAGCAACGCCGGATCGGCTCGCCCCGCGCCGTCCAGGAATCGGCCCAGCAAATCGTTGGGAAACTTTCCGCCGGGCAACGGGATGTACTGGCGAAGCACGGCCGGCAGTTCCGAGAGCGAATGGACCACGTGGTCCGCGTCCGGCGGGACGGCCTTCGACCCGCCGTTGGTCAGGAAAACCGCCGGCGCCCCCGCGGCGTGGGCCGCCGCCACGTCGAAATCGAAATCGCCCACCACCATGACCCGTTCGGGCGGCACGCCCATCCGCTCGGCCGCCAGCCGGACGCCCTCCGGACTCGGCTTGGGCGCGGCCGGGTCCTCCCGGGTGATGATCGCGGCGAAATCCTCCGGAGAAAACGACGGAAAGTTCTCCAGGGCCCGTTCCACCGCGTCCCGCCGATTTCGCGTGAGAATGCCCAGCCGGAGTCCCCGGTCCCGCGCAAATTTCATCGCCGCCTCGGCGCCCGCGTTGGGCGCGGATTCGGCCGCGGCCTCTCGCTCGAACTCGGCCAGCGCCTCCATGGCCCGGTCTCGATCGTCGTCGCCGGCCATTTCCGCGATGAACTCCAGAACGGGTTGACCGTCGGGACAGCCTAGCTTCCGGCGCATCCGGCCGAAGTCCAGGGCGCCGGGCCGGGTCAGGGTTCCGTCGAAATCAAACAGTACGGCGTCGATTCGGGTGTGGGTCATCGTTTCTCCGGACCGCGAAAATAGGTGATCAGCACTCCGAACCCGGCCAGAACGCCGCCCGCGGTCATGGCGGCCCCAAACGCGGTCATGAACGCCGGTTGAAGTTCGGGGCGATAGACTTTGAGATCCATTCCGCCGGTGAGGTTGGCGAACACGGCGTTAAAGACGGAGGCCGCCAGGGCGATGCCCAGCACCATGCCCAGGTTTCGCACCATGGCCACGGTTCCGGCGGCCACGCCCATGTGTCGAACGGGAACCGCGCTCATGGCAGCCGCGTTGTTGGGCGCCATGAAGACGGCGGTGCCGATTCCCGCCAGGGCCAGCCGCCAGAGCACGGCCAAAAGGGGCGCGTCCGCCGTGAGCCGGGCCAAGGTGAACAGGGAAGCGGCCATGCAGACCATGCCCAACGTGCACAACAGCCGAGAGCCGATCCGGTCCGAAATGGCGCCGGAGACCGGGGCGACCAGAAACAGGAAGACGAACGGCGTCACCATGATCATCCCGGCCGTCTTCACCGGCAGGCCCACCGGGTGGATCAGGTAAAACGGCATGAGGAAAACAACGGAAAACAGGGCTCCGAAAATCACCAACAGTGAAAGAATCGGCAGACTGAACAGCCGAACGCGGAGTAGGGCGGGGGAGAGAATCGGATGCTCGCAGCCGACTTCCTGGCCAAAGAGGCCCAGGCCCGTCACCAGCCAGAGCGCCGTCAGGCCCAGGACCGCCGGATGGGTCCAGCCCCATTCCCGGCCGTGGGTGATGACGAAGACGATGGCGGCGACCGACGCGGCCAGCAGCGCCGCCCCGAAAAAATCAAAAGGCTCCCGGCGCGGCATATCCGACGAGGTCCCCTTGAGCAGCCGGTCGGCGGCGACGGCGGTCGCCAGCCCGATGGGCACGTTGATGTAAAAGATCGCCGACCAGGAAAAATGGTGGATGAGCCACCCGCCCAAGGCCGGCCCCAACGTCAGGCCCGAGGCCACCACCGCGCCCACCATGCCCAGGGCGCGTCCCCGTTCTTGTCGCGGGAAGGTTTCGACGACGATGGCCTGGGTGCAGGCCATGATCATGGCCGCGCCCAGCCCCTGCAAGGCCCGGGAGGCGACGAGCCAACCCGCCGTTTCGGCCATGCCGCAGGCCAGGGAACCGGCGGAAAAAACCAAAAGGCCTCGGGTGTACACCCAGCGTCGCCCCCGAATGTCGCTGAGTCGACCGAAGCTGAGCAGCAGAGAGGAGATGACGAGCAGATAGATCACCATCACCCATTCCACCACCGCCATGGGGGCTGCCAGGTCCGCCATGATGCTGGGCAGGGCGATGTTGACGATGCTGCCGTCCAGGGTGGACATGAACACGCCCACCGCCACGGCGAGAAAGGTCCACCACTTGTCCGACAACGCCTCGTTTTTTGGATCCGACCCCGCTTCCGCTGAAGCTTCCGGCAATGGTTCCAGATTTTTCAATGACAAATCGCGCTCCTTTCGGCCGGGACACCATAGAAAAATTCCGGTCGGAAGGCAACGGAGGATTGGGGGAAGAAGGGAATGTCGGCCCGAAGGGGCCGATTCCTCTCCCGTTGGTGGAGATGGAAAGGTTTCTTATGATTTGTTTTTTTGATTGGATCGATTTTCGTTTTTTCCCAAAAAGTGATCGTTCGTTCTTGGAATTTCGGAGAAAAAACGATAGCTATGAACCCGTCGCCATCTGGGGGACCTTTTCTTTCCGATGTTTTAGAATGAATTTTGCTCTGTCATGCCCGGCGTGATCGCCGGGGATCGATCCCGCCTCTCCATTCGGGATTTCAAGCGGACAACCGTGCCGGATTGTTTGGAGGGGCGTACGCGATACGCCCGCCCAAATTTTTGCCAAAATGAGCGGCATATTGCCCGTATCGTCTCGTTTCGTCCGTCGGAGCGGGGTGGGCGGCCGGAAGGGGAGGCGGCCACGCAACTTGCCGATCCCCGGATTCGCGTCCTCGGGCGCGGGCCTTCCCCAATGGTTTAAATTATTTGGCGGTTTGATTTGTTTTTCTATTTTTTCGGAGATATCCGAGAACCAAGAGAGGTGATGAAATGGGAGCGAAGGACGCGGCGGACCCGGGGCGGCAATTTTTGGAGGCACTTTTCGCGGCGACGGACGGCGATCCCGAAATCCAGGTTTCCATGTATGAAATCGGCGAATCCGCAGGCATGGACCGAGAGCAATCGGAACAGGTGGCCCAGGAACTGATGACGGAGGACCTGGCGGCGTTTAAAACGCTTTCCGGCGGGATTGGAATCACCGCAGCGGGCGTTGAGGTTGTTCGGCCCGAACGAGTCCATGGAAAGAAGGCGGTTCGCCTGGGAGATCAGCCTTGCCTGGATTCGGCGGGGCGGGCGGCCGTCGCGGATATCGTCGACCGCATCAAACCGGAAGCGGGACGAATGGGCCTTCCCTACGAGGCGTTGGACCAATTGATCGCCGACTTGCGAAGTCTGGACTGCCAGATGGTCGCGCCGGGCGCCCGAACGCCGATCGTCCGGGCCTGTCTGGAAGCCGTGGCCGCCAATCTGTCCAAGCAAGGAGAAATGGAGTGGTCCCGGGAAATTCGGGAGCTGCTGGCCGACTGATTTTTCCTGTCAAGGGCGCTCGCCGCCCCCCCTTCGGCCGTTCCATCGACGAATAGATGTTTTGGTTCGAAAAGCCTCTTTTTCTCCGCTCTTTTTCGCTTTTATGGGACGGTTCGGTAGGATAATCCTTCCCGAAATTACCCCGGCGTTCCCATTGCGGGGTTTCCGGAAATGTGAGACGAGAGGACAGTCTTTACAATATTCCCCGAAGGTTGGAATGCAAAAACACCCAAAATCGGCGTCCGAACGTTTTCCGGCGCCGTTGCCAAGGACCGCACCCGGGAGGGAAGCTCGGATGAAATTCTCCATTGGCCGGATTTTCCGCGCCGCGATATTTTTGACTTTGGCGGGGACGCTTTTCGCCCCCGAGACCGGAACCGCCGCGACGATTTCCGATTTGGAGGGCCAGGCCGATTCGGCGCTGACAACGGTCCAAAACGGGGTGGCGGCCGAAGCGGAAGCGGATATCCGCCAAGGGCTTCGGGACGCCCGGACCGCGGCCCGGCAGGCCCTTCCGGTCTTGCGGGCCGCGTCTCCACCGACCCGGCAACAATTCCAAAATGCGCTGAACCTCGCCCGGTCCGTGGTCCAAGCCGCCCGCGCGGGGGCCCGGCATGCCTCCGACAATGAAAACGCCGGATTGGCGGGGGACGCGACGGACGCCGGGGACGCCGGTTTGGATTTGTTGGCCGAGCTTCTGGTCGCCGCGCGGGAGTACGGAGACCTCGATCTGGCCGCCGGCATTGCGGAGGGGCTCGATCAACTTGGCGAAGCCATAAATTTCGCGGCGATCCAGGCCCGGCGGGAGCGGAATACGGCCCTGGGCAACCAGATTCTCGGCGTGGTTGATCGCCTGATCCCCCAGGCGGAAAGCGCGGCGCTGTTCCCCGGGGGCGAGCAGCGCGCCGACCTTGCCGTCCCGGCCATTTCCGCCTTGGGAAACGTCGCGGAGGCCGCCACCCATTTGCGGGAGGCCACCAAAGGGTTGGCCAACGTCCGGGTTCACAATGCGCCCGGAATCCGCGTGAAAACCATTGCCGGCGCTTTGAACCAGATCCAACGGGCCTTTGGCCCCAACGCGCCGGATGCGGTCAAGGCCGCGTTAACCGCCGCTCGTCGACAAATCGGCCGGAATGATTTCAAATTTGGCCCGCCGGGAAACCGAGGAAGAAATGACGACACCTCTCCCGCGAGCCCCATATGAATCCCAGATGAAAGCGTCTTGCCAGGAAAAAAGGAATCATTGCGATGATCGGATTTCGGAATTGCAGGAAATTGTTTGGAAAATTCTGCTGGTTTTTCCTCGCGGGGCTTCTATCGCTTTCGGGCGGCGACGCCTTTGGGCAGCAAAGCATACGGCTGAGGCCCATGCGGGTAGAGGAGGGCGGGCGCGGCGCGGCGGAACGCAATCGATGGAGCGTCGGAACAACCCTGTCTCTTTCCGGACGGTATGAAGACAACTTTTTTCAGACCAACGACAACGAGCACACCGTCTACACCTACCTGATTCGGCCCGGTCTCCAGCTGGATTACGAGACGGCGAAAAGTATCGTGAGCCTTTTGTATTCGGTGGATGTCCACGAATACCAGGACCAGGACGGCGGCCCGGAAGGCGCCGCGGACGACGACGACTTTATCGGGCACACCTTGGCCTTGAACATGGAGACCTCGCCCACGCCCAAGCTGACGTTTCGTTTGGAAGATTCTCTTTTGGTCACGCGGGAGGAGAACAAGGCGGATCGGTTCACCAACGAGGTGGGGCGCGACCGGTATTTCCTCAACCGCTTCACCCCCGGCGTCCATTATCGGTTAAACGATCGGTTTTCCGCGGCGCTTTCCTACACCAGCCTGGTGCTGGATTACAAGCGGGATACCGACCAGGATTCGGTGGGCCACCGCGGCATGTGGGAAGGTTATTACGATTTGTCCCCCACCGCTGCCATAGGGTTGAACTATCAGTATTGGCAACGGGATTACGACGTGGAAGACAACGATTACGCCGCCCATCAGGGGGAGTTGACCTTTAACACCCGCGGGAAATTTATCGAACTGGAGGCCGGGGCCGGCTATCAGAATCGCGATTTTGACGCCGGCGATCGCTCCAGCGAGGATACGTTCAACTACCGATTCGTACTCTCCGGACGCACCGCCGATACGCCCATGGGGCCCCGAAGCTACCTCAGATTGGGTTTTGGCCAGAATTTCAACAACTCCGGCCTTCGAGACGATTTTTTCGAAGCGCTTCAGTTTGAAGCGACGGCCGGCCACGTGTTTCGGGATCGACTGCTGTTTGAAATCGAGGGGCTGTATTTGAACGCGGACTATCCCCAGCAAACGGTGCTTCTGGCAAACGGGGAGCGATTGGATCGCGAGGACGATCGTTACCAGGTGAACGCGTCGATCGCCTATCAAATTCGTCGGTGGATGGACCTGGTCCTGACCGGCGGCTATGAAAATCGCGATTCCAACCTGCCAAATTTTGACTTCGACAGCGCCTACGTGCAACTGGCGTTAAACGCATTCTATGATCTGGGACGTCGATAAAATAGCCATGAAAAGTTTCGCGTTTTTCGGGATTCAACCCTGGGTTCCGCTGGTTTTTTTGGTTTTTGCGGGAACATCCGCGATGGCGCAGGATGACGCCTACCAGATTGGCCCCCGGGATGTTCTGGCCCTGAGCATTTTCGCCGGGGGGGAGCGGCAGGTCGGGCTTGATCTGACCGTCAGCGACGACGGAACCATCAATGTGCCGTTTCTCGGACCGGTCCAGGCGGCCGGCCTTGCGCCGACGGAACTGGAAACCCGCATTTTCGAGCCGTTGGCGCTGGACTATTTCGTTGATCCGGAAGTCAACGTTCAGGTCAAAGGATATCACAGCCTGCGCTATTACATCGCCGGCGCGGTCAACAATCCCGGCCTTTACGAAACCACATCCCGTTCCACCCTGATGAAGCTCATCGCCAAGGCCGGCGGCGCCGCTTCCAATCGGGGAAAAACGGCCTATATTTTGCGAGACGGCGTCGAAACGGCCCGGAAAATCGTGGACGGCGAAGACCGGGGGGAGGACGCCGTCGAGGAGCTGGTGGAGGACAACGCGCAGATTCGCGTGGATCTGGATCGCTTGCTGGATCAAGGGGACATGAGTCAGAACCTCCCGCTCCAGCCCGGCGATCTGGTCTACGTTTCGCTGGAACAGTCCCAGGACGTGGCGGAGTATAAGATTTACGTGGAGGGGGAGGTGCAAAATCCGGGGGTCTACGCCTATCAACCCGGGCTGACCTCTCTAAACGCCATCCTGACGGCCGGCGGCTTTGCCAGATATGCCGCTCCCGGCCGAACCCGCGTGATTCGAAAAGGGAACGGCCAACAACAAGTGATCCGCATTGACCTGGACCGGGTGCGGGAGGGAGAAATACCAGACCTGCAACTCAAGCCCGGGGACCTGGTCAACGTGCCGGAAAGCTGGTTTTAGTTTCATTCGTCGAGTCGGATTCGACGGCAAGGTTTTCTACTTCACTTTCCCCCGAACATCTCGAACGCCCGCGCCTTTTTCTCGGCCCCGTTCCGGGCCAGGGGAAGGGTGTTTGCGAACGTCGGGCCTCTCACCTATTCCGGAGAGGCGCGCGCACTGAGGAGTTGACCCGATCATGGAACATTCGGAATCCTACATGGGACACGAGGCCGAGGAAGAAGCGGATTTTCATCTCTCGGACTATTTGCAGGTGGTGAACAAGCACCGATGGTTGATTGCGGGCTGCGTGTTGCTGGTGGCCGGGATCACCGCATGGCTCACCTTTACCGCCCAACCCATTTATCAGGCCACCGCCACCATGGTGATCGACAAGGATCCGCCCCTTTCCCCCCTGCAAGATGATTCCGCGGGGCTGGGGGGGCTGGCTTCCCAGGCCATGACCATCAAAACCCACGCCAACCTGATCACCACCCGCCCGGTCGTTGAACGGGTGATCCGAGCATTGAACTTTGAAGCCGCCGAAAGAAAGGGAACGCTGGAAGTCCATCCCGTGCGGACGATGATTCAGCCTTACCTGGAAAATCTGCGAACTCTCGTTGGCCGGGAGAAGGACGCGCCCGCGCCGGAACCGTCCCCGGAACAAAAGCGGTTGGCCCTGATTCAACGAGTTCGGGAAAAAATTGCCGTCTCCGAGGTGCGCGACACCCGCCTGCTTCAGGTGAGCGTGGAGGATCAAAGCCCGGAGCGGGCTCGGGACATTGCCAATGCCTTGGTGACATCCTACATCCGGTTCAGCCTGGAAAACCGAACCGAATCGTCCCAGAACAATCTGCGGTGGCTGACCAGCCAGTTGTACGACGTCCAAAAGAAGATGGAGGACGCCGAGGCCGAATTCATCGCCTTTAAAAAAGACCGGCAGGTTTTTTCGGTGGAGGGGCGGCAGGAGTTGATCAACCAGAAGATCAGCGAAATCAACGGCCGTTACTTGGGAACGCGGAACGACCGGCTGGAGATACAGGCCCGGCTTGACAAGCTGGGCAACGTGCGGACTGGCCGCCGTTCCGATGTGCTTCGGGTCCGCTCTCTGGTGCCAAACGTCTTGATTGACGATTTGTACGCCCAGTTGCTGGAGGCCGAGCTGGAGCAGGGCCGCCTGGCCAAAACCTTCAAGGAAAAGCATCCGCGCATGGTCGGCGCCAAGGCCCGGATCGAGGACATCCGGAGCAAGTTGAGCGCGGAAATTACCAAGGAACTGGAGAGCATGCGTTCCCGGATGGCCATATTGAAGGACCGGGAAGACAAGCTCCAGGCGGTGCTGAAAGATTTTGAAAACGAGGCCATGGCCAACAACCAGCAGGAGCTGGAATATTCCATTTATGAGCGCAACGTGGAAACCAATCGGAACCTGTACGACGCCCTGCTGGCCAAGATCAAGGAAGCCGACCTGACCGAGAAGATTGAAACCTCCGGCATTCGGCTGACCGAATCGGCCATTGTCCCCGGCGCGCCGATGCGCCCCAACAAAAAGTTGAATCTCGCCCTGGGCCTGATCCTGGGCGCCATGGCCGGAGTCGGCCTGGCCTTTCTGCGGGAGTACATGGACCAGACAATTCGGACGGACGAGGACGTCAGCCGCCATTTGGGCCTGCCCGTTCTTTCCGTCATTCCAGAGGCCGAAAAGGCCTGACAATATCCGCAAGACGGAGCGTTCCCGTGAGCTTGATTCGAAAAAACAGCCAATCGGCCTACCCGCCCCATGTGCTGCTCACCAGCCAGAAAGCCCATTCCGGGTTTGCCGAAGCCTATCGTTCCCTGCGAACCAGCATCCATTTTCTTCTTTTGGAGAAAAATATCCGGTCGTTCGTGGTGACCAGCGCCGGAGAGTCCGAAGGGAAGACCGTGACGGCCATGAACCTGGCCTATGCCTTCTCCCAGGCAGGCAAATCGGTGGCGGTCATCGACGCCGACCTCCGAAAAAACGCGCTGACCGGAATTCACCGGGCCCGGGGTCCCAAGGGGCTCACCAGCCTGTTGTCGGATTTGCTCACCGCCGATATCCGCAGCGGCGCCTTGACCGAATACGGCGTGGCCGATCTGGTGGCGCTGCATCGATTGCAACGGGCCAGCGGCATCCTCCACGTAACGAATCTTGAAGAGGAAGTGGACCTTCGGTTTCACAAGGGGGAGATCGTTTTTATTGACTGGAAGACGCGGGCGGAGGAAAGTCGATTGGCCGAGGTGCTGGTTCGCAATGGTCTGCTTTCTCGGGAAAGCATGGACATCGCCCTGCGCCAGCAACGGGATTCCGGGAAACCGCTGGGCTTCATTCTCGCCAGTCTGGGCCTGGTTCCCGCGGACAAGCTTCAGGGCATTCTGACCCTCCACGCCCTGGAGGCGGTCCGAACCCTGCTTCGCATGGAAACCGGGACCTTTTACTTTTCGGAACATCCGGAGCGCCATTCCATCGAAAACCAGAACGATCTCGTGGATCCCCAGCGGCTCTTCGAGGAAACGCTCAGCGGGGAACATCCCTATCTGTTTCTGGAGAAGAAACTGGAAGGCATTCTGGTTCGGCGCCCGGATATGGCCTATTCCCTCGTGCCCTCCGGCCCCCTGCCGTCCAACCCGTCGGAACTGATCGGGTCTCGGCAGATGGAGTTTTTTCTTTCCTATCTGGGCGATCGGTACGACATTGTGATTGTGGATTCCGCCCCCGTTCTGGTGGCCAGCGATTCGGTGCTTCTCTCCGGCCAAACCGACGGCGTGGCGCTGGTGGTCAAGGCCGGCCATCTCAAACGCGGGGTGGTCCGAAAGGCGGTGGAGCAGCTTCAGGTGGCCCATGCCCAGATTCTGGGCGTCATTCTGAATCGGGTGGATATTAAGAAGGGCGCCTACTACGAATATTATCACCGATACTACTCCGACTACCATGCGGAACCGGCCAAGGACTGACGCTTCGCCTCCCCGTTGGGCCCGGCTTGCGTTGTGCGGACTGGTTTTGGCGGGGATGGTGGCGGCGGGGACGCGGCCCCGTGAAAATTTCCGAATCGGCCGCGAACGGCTGGCGGCACGGGCCGATTTCCGGGCGGGCCGGTACCGGAAGGCGGAAGCCCGCCTGAAATCCGTTTTGGAGCGGCGTCCCCGGGATGAGCAAATCCATGTTGCGCTGGGGGAAGCTCGCCTGGCGCTGGCCGCCGAAGAGAGCCATCTCGACGCCGCCCAAGAATTGTTGAAAACCGCCCGCTCCGATTTCCGGGCCGCCGCCGTCCTGTGCCCCCCCTGCGTGGAGGCCGCCCACGGACTGGCCCAGGCGGAAGCCCGGCTGGCCTTTCTCCATCGCGGCGAACCCCCGGACCCGCCGCTGGACCCCGTCGCCCGTTTCCGCCGGCTGCTGGAACTCCGCCCCCACGGCATCGCCTACCGCTCCCTTTTCATCGAATATCTCCACGTCGCCGGAAGAACCGACTTGCTGCCGGAACAGGTTCGGCGGCTGGCATACGCCTATCCGCCGGCGGTCCGCTCCATGGCACGGGAACCCTTTTGGAACCCGACGATGGAAGCGGCCGCCCGGGCCGGGGTGCGACAAGCATTGGCCGACGACGTTCTGCCCCGAGAATCCCACGAGTTGATGTCCCTGCTCCATGGAAACGAGGGCGACTGGAAACGCGCGCTGGAACACTACCGGGCCGCCATGGCCATCCAGTCTTTCCGCAACGGCGAGCGGGATTTTCTCCGGTTGGGCGAACTCCAGCTCCGCAACGACAAGAGGGAGGCCGCCCGAGCGTCCTTCGACCGGGCCCTTTCCATAAGCCCGGATCGAGAGGCCGCGCTTCGCCGGGTGTACGCCGTCCACCAAAACACGGATCGGCTCCTGGATTTCGCAGGCTACGCCCCTTCCCTCACGCGATTTTTCGTGTATAGTCAGGCTCCGGCCTTGATTCGGGCCAAAGCGCTGGCGGAAGCCGGCCGGAAAGCCGAGGCGCGGGACCTGTTGACCCGATTGGGCGATGAGCAGCGCAGCGCCGAAGCCTATGCCCGGCTGGCGGAAATGGCCCGGACCGACCAGGACTGGGACGCCATGGAGCTGGCGGCCCACCGGGCCACCGTTCTGGAACCGAGGCATGTGCCCTATCGGCTGCTGCTGGCCGAATCTCTCCAGCGGCAGGGGAAGCTGGATCGGGTGGAGTCGGAACTGAGTCTTGCCATCCAGTATCAGAAACCGCCGTCCGATCAACTCTTCCATCGCCGGGCAATGCTTCGGTGGCGGCGCAAGGACTTCGCCGCCGCGCTGAAAGACTGGCGGGTCGCCGTCCGGATTCGTCCGGACCACGGCGGGTATCGACGGCGCCTGGAACGGGCGACGGAGCAACTACGGGGCCAGGCCGAAACCACGGCGTCGGAAGCCGAACCGGAGGCCGCCGCGAACCGACACCGGGCAACCCGGGGCTGATGAATGGGAATTCGGGAAGCGCGGTTTGGCGGACGCAACGACCGGTCCAAGGCCCCGCCGAGCGTCGAAGAAATCCAAAAAGCCGCGGCGGCCGTTTGCGCGGGCGATCCCCGGATCGTGGCGGCGTGGCTGCTTGGATCGATCGCCTGCGGATCGCCCACGGCCGAGAGCGATGTGGACCTGGCGATTCTGCTGGAGCCCCATGCGGAAGATTTTTCCCTTCCGGCGTTCACCGTTTCGCTGGAAAAAGCCCTGGATCGTTCCGTGGACGGGGTGGCACCGAACCGGGCGGGCGCATTGTTGAAATACCAGGCGCGGCGAAACGGGCGATCGCCCCGGGACCGGTCTCCGGAAACGCGAATCCGCTTCGAAGTGATGGGCCGCAAACATTTCGAGGATTTCCGCCACATCCACAACCGCCACACCCGCCAAGTCCTGTACGGAGGCCGCGATGGTGAATCCCGCGATTCTTGAGCGGATTCTCGACGATATTCGTTCGGAAGCGAAGGAATTGCGCTCCGCCACCGATATCTCCTGGGAAGTCCGCCGGACCGACTGAACCGGATGGAGTCGAGAATAAACTGAGCCGAGGATAAAACAAATGCATTTGGAAAAACGGATATTGGTGACCGGCGGGGCCGGATTTTTGGGCTCCCATCTGTGCGAACGGCTGGTGGATCGGGGCCACGAGGTGATCTGTCTGGACAATTTCTTCACCGGGGCCAAGCGCAACATTCGGGCCCTGCTGGACCGGCGCAATTTCGAGCTGGTCCGCCACGACCTGGTCCACCCGATCTTTCTGGAGGTGGACGAGGTCTACAATCTGGCCTGCCCGGCCTCCCCCATCCATTACCAGCAAAATCCGGTAAAAACGGTCAAGACCTGCGTGATGGGCGCCATCCACATGCTGGGGCTGGCCAAGCGGGTGGGCGCCAAGATCATGCAGGCGTCCACCAGCGAGGTCTACGGCGATCCCACGGTTCACCCCCAAACCGAGGACTATCGGGGCAACGTGAATCCCATCGGCCGGCGGTCCTGCTACGACGAGGGCAAACGCTGCGCGGAAACCCTGTTTTTCGACTACTGGCGGCAGCACGGGATGCGCGTGAAGGTGGCCCGCATATTTAACACCTACGGCCCGCGCATGCACCCCAACGACGGCCGGGTGGTTTCCAACTTCATCGTCCAGGCGCTGAAAAACGAACCGATCACCCTGTACGGGGACGGAAGCCAGACCCGCTCCTTCTGCTACGTGGACGACATGGTGGAGGCGTTTTTGCGGCTGATGGACACGCCCGACGAGTTCACCGGGCCGGTCAACCTGGGCAATCCCGGGGAGTTTTCCATCCGGGAGCTGGCGGAGAAGATCATTTCGCTCACCGGCTCCCGTTCCGAGCTGGCCTTTCGCCCCTTGCCGACGGACGACCCCCGTCAGCGGAAGCCCGACATTTCCGTGGCGAAAGAGAAGCTGGGGTGGGCGCCGCGCGCCCAACTGGAAGAGGGGTTGAAGCGGACCATTGCCTATTTCGAGGCGTTGTTGGGGGAAAATAACGCCTCGCGGGAGAGCGGGAGGTAAAACGTGTCCAATGTCATCCTGAACGCCGATGACAATCCAAACGCTCAGCATTTGGTCCGGGAAGCCATGCAATCGGAAATTGGACGGTTGGGTCTGGCTCCAAATTTCCCGGGAAAATCCGGCTCGGTTTGAAACAAAATACGGGACCACCTCTCACAATTTTTTTAAACGGGGCATCTGAAGATATGGAACAAGGAGACATTGAGTATGTCGAACGGGTTGGCGAATATGAGCTTTCGATAAAATCGGAGGAGGACATCGCCGCGCTTGAAGGCATCCGATATGTCGATTTGTGAGCATTCCGATCAACTTCGGGATGCGTTGGATCAGTTGGAAGCATTTGGTCTTTCGAAATCGATTGTTTTTCGGGAGGAGATTCGCTCGGGCAAGCGGTTGGTCATTCATTCGGAAGCGAAATTGATTAACGGTTCCGTCCTTTTGGTTCGGGAATATGTGAAGGCGAAGTACAAGTCGGAAAGATTGGGTCATGCTTATCGGTATCATTATTCGGACGGCGCCCTTGTTTTCCGCCATGACAACGCGTTTCACCGCCCTTCCCTGGGCTTCAAGGAGCACAAACATTTGGCTGATGGAAAGATCGTTCCTTCTCGGCCTCCAGATGTTTGGGGCCTGGTGGAGGAAGTGATCTCCTTCTCGGCTCCTGCCGGGTTCGATTTGAATTCCCGGGCGGCCGGTCGGCGGCGTTTTCCGGGGACCTGGGCGCGGCCGAGACGCCGATGGAAAACGGGGAGGCGCTCGTTTTGCGGAAACGAGGTTTTCGGGGACCCGGGCGCGGCCGAGACGCCGATTCTGCCGGACCCGGACGTGCCCGAACCTTGCGATCCGCCGGTGATGGAGTCCACCTACGGCGACCGGCTGCACGACGACCGGTCCCGGCGGGTGGAGCGGTTGGGCGCGATGCTGCGCCGGGCGTTGAGCGACGGCGGCAAGGTGTTCGTCCCGGCCTTTTCCCCGGGGCGGACCCAAGAGCCGATCTACGAGTTGGACCGGCTGTTCGCGAACGGCCACTTGGGCCCGGTCCCGGTGTTCATCGATTCCCCGCTGGGGCTGGAGATCACCCGGGTCTATTCCCGACTGTCGGAATTTTGGGGCCGGGAGGCGTGGGACCTGCGGGGCGCCGGGGACCATCCCATCCACTTCGGTCATCTCTACGCGGTGGAGAACCACGAATCCCACGGCAAGCTGTTGGACATGGCCGGCCCGGCGGTGATCGTCGCCGGCGGCGGGATGTGCACCGGCGGACGAATTCTGGATCATCCGCGGCGGGGGCTTTCCGATCCGAAGAATAACAACGCGATTTTTGGCCGTTCATCGCGATTCCGCCCTTTTCCGCTTTCTGCAAAGGGGGGTTTTAAAATCGGAATGTTCCGTCTTCCCTGAATGGAAACGAAATTGAAACATGTCTGATTATTTCATCCACGATACCGCCATCGTCGATCCCGGCGCGAAAATTGGGGCGGGAACCCGCATCTGGCACTGGGTGCATGTGTGCGGCGGGGCGGAAATCGGGGAATCCTGCAACATCGGCCAGAACGTCTTTGTGGCGGACGGGGTAAAGATCGGGGACGGTTGCAAGATCCAGAACAACGTTTCGGTCTACGCCGGCGTGGAGCTGGAAGACGGGGTGTTTTGCGGCCCCAGCATGGTGTTCACCAATATTTACAACCCCCGGGCGGAAATCCGGAAGATGGATCAGGTGCGGCGGACCCGGGTGCGCCGAGGCGCCACCCTGGGGGCCAATTGCACCATCGTGTGCGGCGTGACCATTGGACGCTACGCGTTTGTCGGGGCCGGGGCGGTGATAACCAAGGATGTGGAAGATCATGCGCTGTGGGTCGGGAACCCCGGAAGACGGATCGGCTGGGTATGCGAATGCGGCGAGCGGCTTTCGGAGGATTTGCGTTGTTCGGCTTGCGGGGATCGCTTTGTTCGGCAAGATCCGTCCGGATTTTTGAAGGTCGGGAATCGGAGTTAAGGAATTGTCCGGAAATAACCTGAACAAAAATACACCCGTATCGCATTTCAATTTCCCGCAGATCGCTTCGGCGAGGAATGAAATCAATGTACTATTGTTCAAGATAATTTCGGACGGACCCTGAGCGATTTGCAAATGAGTCGATATCCGACGCTTTGGCTCCCGGGGATTCATGGTACGATCTTTGTTGCAAATGGCCTAATTTGGGGGACGGCCAATGGAAACGGAAGCGTCTTCCAAAATATGGGCTGAATCATTTCAATAGATTGCATAATAATCCCCCCGGACCCCCTTTGCAAAAGGGGGGTGAACGACCTTGCCTTGGCGGAGGGGAGGGGCGAATTGCATTCTCCCTTGGGGAAAATTTCCCCGGCCCCCTTTGGAAAAGAGGGGGGAAGATGGCAAGGTTCCGAAGGAGGAAACGATGGAAAATCAACAGGTGATCGAATTGATTCGCCGGGAGCTGCCCGGCCTTCTGCGCCAAGACCGCGCGTTGCGTGAATGGGTGATCGATCTCACGCGGGAGCGGTATGCGGACAAGGGGGAAACCCAAAGCAACTTCGAACGGGTGCTGGATGAATTGCGGCGGGACCGGGAGGAGAATGCCCGCAAATGGGATGAGAACGTCCGCAAGTGGGAGGAAGAGAGTCGCAGGTGGAAAGAGCAGAATCGCAAATGGGAAGAGCAGAATAAAAAATGGGAAGAGCAGAATCGCAAATGGGAAGAGCAGAATCGCAAATGGGAAGAGCAGAATAAAAAATGGGAAGCGAATCAGGCCGTAATTAACGAGATGCTCGCCGATATCCGGGCGTTGTCTCGGAAACACGACAGTGCGATCGGCGCCTTGGGGGCGCGATGGGGCCTTCGGACGGAAGTCTCCTTTCGCGAGGCGTTGGCCGGCATTTTGGGGGACTCCTTCGGGGTGGAGGTGCGCAACGAAACCTTCCGGGACGAGGAGGGGATGGTGTTCGGACGCCCCGACCAGGTGGAGCTGGACGTCATCGTCCGGAACGGGCTGCTGATCCTCTGCGAGATCAAGTCTTCCATGAGCAAGTCGGATATGGTGATTTTTGAGAAGAAGGCCCGGTTTTACGAGAAGTTGCACGGCCGGAAGGCCGACCGGCTCATTGTGATTTCGCCGATGGTGGACGAGCGGGCGCAAAGGGTGGCCATCGAGTTGGGCGTCGAAGTCTTCGGTTATGCCGAGGATGTGTCTTTGTAAACGAGGGACCGGTTTCGGCGGAACGGGACGCGGTTCGGTTTTTCGGGTCGGCGCCAGGAGGAAGGACCAGCGGCGGTGAACGAGGATTTGAGAGCCATCATAGCGGCGGGGGGAAATTCCCGGATCAAGTTTAAATCGGCGACTTCCGGAACGGGTCCTGGCCAAGGAGGTGGTCGCTTTCGCCAATATGAAGGGCGGGACGATCTGTTCCGTCCCGTGTGATTATATCCCCATGCCGGCGCCGCTCGCTCTTCCACGCCCTAGGGGACCTCTTTGCCAACGATCGAAGCTATCCAAAAAATGAAGGGACGAATCGCATTCGCCATTCCGGCAGGCTTGCGTGAGACGCAAGTCCCCAGTGGAGATGGCGGCCTTGCGCCGCCGGACATGGCCCGGGCGAACCGTCGGAACTCGCCAAAGGCGAAAAATTCCCCACCGGGTAGGGGAAATTGCCCAGGGCGGATACGCCTGGTTGCCCATTGCGCCCTCTGCCGCCTTTGTGTAGATTGTCCAAAATTCCTGGAACGATACATTTGAGCGTTGCCCTTCCACATCCAACGGCGTTCGTTTATGTTTGCAGACGGCGTGGGCTGGGCCTTCGAGAAATGAAAATTCGGGTGTACGGGCGGGCCCCCTTGCCCTTGGGTTTCGAATATCTCGATATGTGATATTTTAAAAAACAACTTAAAATTTGCAAGATACCATCGAATACGCCTCGGGCCAATCCGCCCCAATTGTCCATTTGAAATCCCGAATTGAACGGCAATAATTCGTGTTGGGTTTGCGGTGTTTGTTGCGGGCGGTTCCCATGGAACCAAAGGGGCGGAGCTATGTCCGGTGGATTTGTCGAAACTTGAACGGATTTGAATTCGGAAAGGAGTCAATTGAATACCGTGCCTCAAAATTTCGCGTTGATCGGGGCCGCCGGCTTCGTGGCGCCCCGGCATATGAAGGCCATTTCCGAAACCGGAAACCGGCTGGTGGCGGCCCTGGACCCCAACGATTCCGTCGGCGTGATCGACAGCTTTTTTCCCGATTCCGCCTTTTTTACGGAATTCGAACGGTTTGACCGCCACATTGAAAAGTTGCGCCGCAAGGACGCGGCGGTTCGGTATGTCGGGATTTGTTCGCCAAATTATCTGCACGACGCTCACATTCGCTTCGCCCTTCGGGTGGGCGCGGACGCCATTTGCGAAAAACCGCTGGTGTTGAATCCCTGGAACGTGGACGCGCTGGCGGAGATCGAGGCGGATTTCGAAGGTCGGGTGTGGAACATTCTGCAATTGCGGTTGCACCCGAGCTTGATCGCGTTGCGCAACCGGGTGGCCGAGGAAATCGCGGAGAATCCCGACAAGGTCTACGATATCGATCTCACCTATTTGACCTCCCGGGGGCGATGGTACTTCGTGAGCTGGAAGGGGTACGCGGAAAAGTCCGGCGGCATCGCCACCAATATCGGGATTCATTTTTTCGATATGTTGAGCTGGATTTTCGGGCCGGTGCAAGAACGGACGGTTCATTTGAACGCGCCGGACGCCGCGTCCGGGTTTCTGGGCCTGGCCCACGCCCGGGTTCGCTGGTTTCTCAGCGTCAACGCCGATTATCTTCCCGATGAGGCCCTGGAGAAGGGGATGCGAACCTACCGGTCCATCACGGTGGACGGGGAGGAAATCGAATTCTCCGGCGGTTTTACCGATCTGCACACCCGAAGTTACGAGGAAATCCTTGCGGGGCGAGGCTTTGGGCTGCAGGAGGCCCGGCCCAGCATTGAAACGGTCCATTTTATCCGCAACGCGGAACCCGTTGGCCGGAAGGGGGAATATCACCCCTTTTGCCGGAAGGTGGATGGAATCTAACGTTTTTTTATTCCGTTCATCGCAATCGCCTTTTCCCCTTTTGTAGAGGGGGCGGGGGGATTTTAAGTCGGAATTTTTCGTCAACGGTGAATTGAAATGAAAAATGAAATCAACCCATGCCTGATCCAATGATTCACGAAACCGCCATCGTCGATCCCGGCGCGAAAATCGGCGCCGGCGCCCGCATCTGGCACGGGGTGCATGTGTGCGGCGGGGCGGAAATCGGGAAATTCCGCAACATTGGGCGGAACGTGTTTGTGGCCGACGTGGTAAAGATTGGCGACCGTTGCAAGATACAGAACAACGTTTCGGTGAACGCCGGGGTGGAGCTGGAAGGCGAGGTGTTCTGCGGACCGAGCATGGTGTTCGCCAATATTCGCAATCCCCGGGCGGAAATCCGGAAGCCGGAAGATGGATCAGGTGCGGCGGGCCCGGGTGCGCCGGGGCGCCACCCTGGGGGCCAATTGCACCATCGTTTGCGGCGTGACGGTTGTGCGCTATGCGTTTTCGGGGCCGGGGCGGTGATCACCAAAGACGTGGAAGATTACGCGCTCTGGGTGGGCAATCCGGGCCGGCGAATCGGCTGGATGTGCGAATGCGGCGAACGGCTTTCTGAGGCGTTGACCTGCTCCGCCTGCGGGGCTGGTTTTGCTCGGCGGGAGGATTCCGGATTGCGGAAAATCGGGCGCGGGAGCCATTTGGATGGATAAAACGGCAAGATGAACGCCCGTACGCTGATTCGCCTTTTTCTTTATTCGGTCCTGATCTTCGCCCCGCTGGCCCGGGGCGGGGTGCAGGAGTGGGCGATCGCCGCGGTTCAGATGCTGGTGCTGGCGGCGGCCGGGGTGTTTTTGGTGGACGCGGCGTGGCGGTGGGAGTGGCGGTGGAACCGGACGTCGCTGGATGGGCCGTTGCTGGCGATGTTTGGGCTGGCGCTGGTTTCCTCGCTGTTTTCGGTGTATCCGCCGGCGAGCTGGCGGGCCATGGGGTTGCTGGCGACCTATTTGCTGTTTTACGGGCTGGCGGCCCAGGTGTTCGATTCCCGGCGGCGTCGGCGGGAGCTGGTTTGGGTGGTGTTTGGGCTGGCGGCGGCGTTGACGGGGATCGGGTTTGTGAAGCTGTTGGCGCCGGAGTGGGTGCCCCTTTGGGTGTATCCCGACATTTGGATGGATCATTCCAATCGGATGAGCGCCTCCTTCGGGAATCCCAATCACTTCGCGGCTTTTCTGGAGATGGCCCTGCTGTTGATGATCGCCTGGACCGGCGCCTGCCGGACTTCCGGCGGAAAGATGGCGGCATGGTTGTTCGTCGGGGCGGGGCTGGTGGCCCTGGTGCTGACTTTGTCTCGGGGCGGATGGTGCGGTTTCGCAGCGGGCTTGGTTTGGATATTGGCCTTGCGGCTCCGTCGAAAGGCTTCCTGGAAGACGGTGGTTTTGGGTTTGGGGTTCGGTTGCGTGTTGTTGTTGATGATCCTGGCGGGAACGCCCACCACGGAACGCGCGGAAACGATGAAGGCCGGGACGGATAATATGAGCCTGGGGATGCGGATGGCGGCTTGGGAAGGCGTTGTCGGCATGGTCCGGGAAGCGCCGGTTTTGGGCTTTGGTCCGGGTACTTTTTCAATGGTTTTCCCGCAATATCAACCGGCCGGTTTGGGGGCGCGTTTTTATTTTGCTCACAATGATTGGCTGGAGTTTGCGGCGGAATTGGGCATTGGATTTGTGATTTTGCTGGCGTGGCTGTTTGGGCGGCTCCTGCTGGCGGGATGGCGAGTTTCGTATCGTCAAAGTCGGGTCCGTAAGGCGGTCGGGATCGGGGCGAGTGCGGCCGTCGTGGCGTTATGGGTTCATGGGGTGGCGGATTTTAGTTTGCAGATTCCGGGGAATGGGTTTTGGTTCGCTTCCATGTTCATTCTGGCGGTCGGGGCGGAAGGCGCCAAAGGCTGTTCCGGTGTAGGGAATGAACTGGATGATCCGGGAATGTTGACGGTTTGAGTGATGGCTTGTTTGGGGTTGCGCGTGTGGATGATCTGGATTTGAAACCTTCTTTTTTGGAATTTGGATGAAAGTCGTCACGATCGTTGGGGCTCGGCCCCAATTTATCAAAGCCGCGCCCGTGAGCCGGGCCTTGCGGGGGGCCGGTCACCAGGAATTTCTGGTCCATACCGGGCAGCATTACGACCGGGATATGTCCGAGGTGTTTTTTCAGGAACTGCAAATTCCGGGGCCGGACGCGAATTTGGGAATTGGGTCGGGTTCGCACGGTCGTCAGACCGGGCGGATGTTGATGGCGATTGAAGATTTGCTGTTGTCCGACAAGCCGGATTGGGTGCTGGTGTACGGGGATACCAATTCGACCTTGGCCGGGGCGTTGGCGGCGGCCAAGCTGCATGTTCCGGTGGCCCATGTGGAAGCGGGCCTGCGGTCGTTTAATCGGCGGATGCCGGAGGAGCATAACCGGGTGCTGTCCGACCATATGAGTGATCTGTTGTTTTGCCCCACGGCGGTGGCCGTGGAGAATCTGCGGAAGGAAGGAATTGTCCGGGGGGTCCACGAGGTGGGGGACGTGATGTACGATTCGGTGCTCTACAACGCGGAGCTGGCCCGGGGCCGCTCGGATGTTTTGCAGCGGTTCGGTCTGGCGCCCGGGGAGTATGGTCTGGTTACGGTTCATCGGGCCGAGAACACGGATGATCCGGCGCGGCTTCGGGCGATTTTCGGGGCGCTGGAGAGGGTGGCCCGGGACGGGTTGCGGTTGGTGGTTCTGTTGCATCCGCGAACCCGGAAGAAGCTGGAGGCGGCGGGGCTGGTTCCGGAGGGGTTGGATTTGTGCGGGCCGGTGCCGTATTTGGATATGCTGATGCTGGAGATGAACGCGAAGGTGATCGCGACGGATTCGGGCGGGGTGCAGAAGGAGGCGTATTGGTTTGGGGTTCCCTGCGTGACGTTGCGGGACGAGACGGAGTGGGTGGAGTTGGTGAAAGCCGGGGTAAATGTTTTGGCGGGGGCCGATCCGGGGGCTATTTTGGATGGGTTTGCGCGTTGCGGGGGGCGGTTCGCGTTGGATGGGGAAATTTATGGGGACGGGAATGGGGCCGAGCGGATTGTGGAGGTT
>JBKHDD010000040.1:0-30185 GCA_046541515.1 Desulfococcaceae bacterium | reverse complement strand
TCCTCTCCGACCGGATAGACCAGGGCGTCCACCCGAACGTCCCCCCGCTCGGACAGGGCCCGCAACACCAGCAGGACGTCGATGGGGGTTCCGCGATTGATGAAAAAGGGCTGGGGCGCCAGCACCATCGCCTTCATGGAATAAAGACTCTCGCTATTCTCCGCCTTCATTGTTTTCCCTTTGGGACGAGTGGTGTTTCACATGCCAATCCCACGCGGTCTGGAGGATGGCCTCCAAGGTGGCGAAACGCGGTCGCCAGTCGAGTTCTCGAATCGCCTTTTCGGCGGAACCGATCAAGGCCGCGGGATCGCCCGGCCGGCGGGGATGATACGTGAAGGGGATTTCCGCGCGGGTAATTTTTTTGGCGGTTTCAATGACTTCGAGAACCGAATAGCCGTTTCCGTTTCCCAGATTGTACCGCCGACTTTCCCCGCCCGCCAGGAGCGCGCGAAGGGCGGCGAAGTGCGCCTGGGCCAAATCCACCACATGGATGTAATCTCGAACGCAGGTTCCGTCCGGCGTGTCGTAATCATCCCCGAAAACGCTCAACGGCCCCCGAAGACCGAGCGCGGTTTGCAGCACCAGGGGAATCAGATGGGTTTCCGGATCATGGTCCTCCCCCACCTCCCCGTCCGGGTCCGCGCCCGCGGCGTTGAAGTATCGGAGACAAACGGAACGGAGACTTTGGGCGGCGTCCAGATCGTCCAAAATGGTCTCCATCATCAGTTTGGTCCGGCCGTAGGGATTGATGGGGCGCTGGGGATGCTCCTCGGGAATGGGCAACGTTTGGGGCTCTCCATAGGTGGCGCAACTGGAGGAAAATATGAATTTGTCGATGTTTCTTTCCAGAAGAAAGGAAAGAAGCCCCAGCGTCGAAGCGATATTGTTTTGGTAGTACTTCAGGGGTTCGCGCACCGATTCGCCCACGTAGCAAAACGCGGCGAAATGCATGGCCGCCCGGATGTCGTGGGCCTGAACGATTTCCCGAAGAACCGCGGGATCATCCATTTCCCCCTCGTAAAGCGGCCCCCAACGCACGGCCCATCGATGTCCCTGGCTCAAATTGTCGAGCACCACCGGACGCATTCCGTTTTCGTGGAGATATTTGCACATGTGGGAACCGATGTATCCGGCGCCGCCCACCACGAGTATCTCTTCGTTCATGCCGATCCATTCCCGTCGCCAGTGGGAAGGCCCGCGCGACTCGGTTTCGGCGTCGCCACCCTTCGGACATTCGAAGCGGGCAAACGGGACCGATTCACCGAGCCTTCCTTTTGAAAAAACCGTGAGACCCCTTCCGGGCCTGCATTCGCACTTGGTCGCGGACAAACCGAACCAACCCCGCCCCTCGACCGAAAGACCGCACCGCCGTCCCCTCCTCAAAGATGGCGGTCAAATCCTCCCACGGCCGTTCGGGATCCAGCCGCCCGCCCCCGCCTTTCCTTTCGCTCGTCCAACCGCCGAAGGAGCCGGCCCGCCGACCGTGGTCGGCCAGCGGCAGCGGATCGCTGCCCGAAAGGATGAATTTGTCTTCCCTTTGCGCCCGAGCCAGAAGCGGCGGCATGGGCCCAAAAAGCGGGCGATTGCCGTTGTCTCCGAAGGCGTGAAGGCAGTCGGGCGGCGCGTCGAGAAATTCTCGGACAATCCGGCCCCGCCGGCCCATCCATTTCCCGACGCCCCACGGCAGGACGGGAACGCCGCCATGTTCCGCCACGCGTTGGACGAGTTCGCGGAGGGAAACTTGTCGATTTTCGAATTTCGTCCCGCATCCCAATGCGAGCAACTCGATATCTTCCGCGCTGATCACCTGGCGTCCCGCAACGACATACAGCCGTTGCCCTTCCCCATTTCGAACAACGAGGCTTCGGGATTCCCGGGCGGGCAAAAACCGCCATGAACCGTCCCTCCGCCCGTCAATCGCTTGTCGGGACATTTGATCGAAAACATTTATTTCGCCGGCCTCCGCGAGCAGGAGAACGGCGTCGATCTCCTCTTCCATCCCAAGTCCCGCGCCGGCGGCGGCCCGATGAAAATTCTCGACTGCGGCATCCAGAAAAGCGTCCAGGTTGAAATGCGGATATATATGAACGTGGGCGTCCCAAAAAACGGCCATGGCGAGTCTACCCGTTCATCCGTCTTCGCCCGGGAGTGCCTTCGGGCGTTGGAAATGGGCCTTCCGCAAATCCGGCGTCGGCTGGACACGTCTCCCAGCGCCCAGTTCGAAAACAAATTTCATCGAAATTTGAGAAGGAACCCTCGGAAAGAGGGCGAAATGGACCCGTCATTCCATTTCGGCCCCGGATGGAAGGCCTTCCGCCAGAAGACTGCGGAGGGCTTGGATTTGGTCCGACGCCTCCCCCGGGAAGATTCCGGCCAGCGAGAACAGCGTCTCCTCGGCCAGCGGCATTCGATCCGCCAGGTCGCTCCGCCGAACCGCCAAATCCGCCAAAGACAGCGCGGATTCCTCTTCGGCCAGTTTTCGCCATTCATCGGTCTCACGGGGTTCGATGGCCAGTCCGCGGACGCCGTGCAATGGAGAAGGCGAGAAATTTCCGCCGTAGGCCCGGGGCCGACGAAGCGGAAACAAACGCGTCAGCAGTCGACTGACGACTTGGCGGGCGGTGGTGAATTTGATCCCGGACACGCTATGGAATCCAACGGGACCGCCTTCCGCGCCATGATCCACGAAAACCGGCCGTTTGGCCAGTCGGCCGGCGGCGTCGGTGGGCATTCCACCCCAGAAAATCCGCGAAATATCGCCGGGCTCCAATTGAAGCCCCGGCAACGCCTCGTTCAGATCGGCAAGCATTCGGTCGTTTTCCGAAGCCCGGGGAGGCCGGAGGGGTTCGCCGGGAGACAAATCAACTTGCCCGGTGCCCGCCAGAATTCGCCCTTTCCAGGGGAGGACAAAGTAGGTTCGGCCGTCCGGCCGACGCGGCGCCACCGCGGCGCCCACAGAAAACGCGGGCGTTCGGTCCAGCACGAGATTCCAGCCCAACGCCATTCCCGGGCGAAGCCGCGCCTTGTCCCGGTCCCACTGCTTGGCGAAATCCCGGGCCTCGACGCCCGTGAGATTGACGGCCACCGGCGCATGGAAATCATGACGGCGTTCGTCGGTCAAGTCGGTCGCCCGGACGCCGATGGTCCGTCCGTTTTCCGCGAGCAGTTCCTCGACCCGGCAGTGGTTCAGCGCGCGCGCGCCGAAGGCGCAGGCCCATCGCAAAATTTCCACAAAGAGGCGCGGCGCCTCGGGAACGAAACCGTCGTTCCAGAAGGCGCCGCCCCGGAGATCCGCGGGGTCTAGGTCCGGCAAGCGCCGGCCGACCTCCCGAGCCGAAATCACCCGCCCCGATGCCAGCCGGGATTTCTCGGCCAATCCTCGATTCTTGTCCCGAGCCAGCCACGCGTCCAACAAAAAGGCCGCCCGGAATAGGGACGGCCGTCGGAGTCCCTCGCCATACAAGGGCATCAAGCATTCCACGGGTCGGGCGAGATCGGGAAAATGGCGCAAAAACCAGCGGCGTTCGGCGACGGAATCCCGGTGTCGCCGCAGATCGAGGGATTGGAGGTATCGGAGCCCCCCGTGAAGAATTCGCAGGTAGGCATGGCTTGCGCCGGCGCCGAAATCGTCCCGCTCGATCAGCAGAACGGAAAGCCCGCGCCGGACCCCTTCCAGCGCGGCCATCGCGCCGTAGATGCCGCCGCCGATCGCGATCAAATCGTAACGCGTTTTTGCAAACTCGGATGGATCGCGCAAAATGGCGTCCGAAACGGGGGAAATTCCGGCGACCGGGGTCATGCCTTTTCCCCGGCCGGAAAGTCGGGCGCAACTTCCCGCAGATAGCCAAGACAAGTCCGAAACTCGGCATCTCGAAAATGTCGAAGAATCGCCCTCACGCGAGGTTCGGTTCGTTCCAGATTCAGGTAGTGTCGAAATCGGCTGAGACGCGAAGCTTGGACAACTCTGGGCTGGTCCGGGTCGATTTCCCAGGGATGCATGTAAAAGGAATAGACCCCGTCCCGGTTTAGGATGGAACGAATCCCTCTCCGGAAAACCGGTCCCGGCAAGAGGCGGAAATAGCCGCCGCCCGCCCAGGGGAGAATTCGTTTCCCCATCCGGAGGTTGCTGACGGGAAGTTCCCAGAAATCGGCCCCCATTCGGAAGGCGACGCCCGATCGGGGGTGGCCGTTCAATCGAACGCGCCCGTAACGGTGGTTCATCCCGAAGGAGTTGTAGCTGGCGTCGTAGCGGTAGCCGGCCGAGGAAATGGCGCCCAGGATGTCGTCCGAAATCGAAAAACTCGGCGCCCGATACCCCGCCACCGGCTTTCCGACCAGATCCTCCAGGAGCTTTTTGCTCCGAATCAGGTCCGATTCAAGGGCGGCCGGCGTTTGAGCGGAGCAAAGTTCGTGCGCATACCCGTGGGAGCCGACTTCATGACCCCGATCCGCAATTTCCCGAACCATTCCCGGCATCCGTTCGGCCAGCCAGCCCAGCATGAAAAAGGTGGCCTTCGGCCGGCCGTTGGCCACCTCCGCGGAATCCAGAATGTCCAGAATGCGGCGGGTGTTTTCCTCCACCCGTTTCTCCCGCCGCTCCCAGCTGTCAACGGGAATATAGGGCTTGAAATTCTCGACTTGAAACCAGTCTTCCACGTCGATGGTCAGAAGAATTTTATTTATCACAAAAACATCCAGGAAAAGAATTCACCACGAAAAATTGCGGATTGGAAAAGCGTTCCGAACAACCCGCCGGATCGGTTTTCCGGCTTTCCGTTCCAAATTAAAATCCCGCGCCGGTTCCGGCCACGCGCCCTTTCTGGAAATGGAGAACGACCGAAAGATTTATGAAAAGAAAATTTTTTGCGCCAAAAAACTAGTTTCGCAACCCATGCGCATAACGAGAACGTGCCCGCCGGAAAGTCGATCGGAAATCATTCTTCTTCGTCCGGAGCGGCGCCCGAAGCGGGATAAAGTCGATTCTCCGCCTTGGAGAGAACGGCGGAGAATGCGAAGACCAGCACGAAGGCCAATCCAAAAACGAGCATCCCGGACATGTCGTGCAGAAAGCCCTGGGCGGCTTCCTCCCCGATGCGGTGGGCCATGATGGCCGTGGCGGTCAGCCGGACGATATTTACAAAAACCGCGATCGGAACGGCGGAAAGGAAAAGAATCCACTTGCTCCAGTTTCGCAGCGGGCCGATGTAGGCGAAAGCGGCGGCCAACGCCAACAGAGAGGTCAACGAACGCAGGCCGGAACAGGCGTCGACGACCTCGAGGGAGGTGCTGGCCAGATGAAGAACATTGCCTTCCCGAAGAATGGGAATCCCAATCAGGCGAACCACGTCGGCGGTCAGCTTCGCCGCGAAAAGCTGGAGGGGAAAGGCGATTTTGTTCCAGATGATCGCCGGCAACGGAATCATGAAAATAAGATAGGCGACGGGAATCGCCACTTCTCGAAGAGCGCGAAATCCGAACAGGTAGGCCACTAGACCGGCAACCATGACCACCAAGGAAAACCGCGTCGTGAACAACTCGGCGCCCACATTGCCGACCAGATGCAGAAACACCCCGAAAGCGACGATCCCCAGCCCCCAAAAATTGGTTTTTTGGGAAATTTCGGCGAGCGCTTCCCGTTTCTGCCAAACCATGTAGGCCGAGATAAACGGAATGAGAAAACCATGGGAATAGTTGTCGTTGGCGGACCAGTCCGCGATCAGCTCCGAAAGCGTGTTCTGAAACAGCCAGGCAAACACGAGGGCCAACAGCCCAACCTGGGCGAAGGTCGAAACTTGAAATTTTTCCATGGAAAATGACTTCATGACGGGATGAACTCCTCCAGGATCGGCATCAGATGAGACGCAAATTCGGTCAAATCCTGAAAAGCCTCGGTTTCCCCTTTGTCAGATACCGGGGCGATCAGCCGCACGAAAGAGCCGTCGGTTCGCCCGCGGAGCACCGAATCGATCACCAGATAAATTTTCTGCCAATATTCCGAAGAGATGACTCGTCCCCGCGATTGAAACCAATACAGCATGGCCTGCTTGCGTCCGCCGTTTTCCAGGGTCAGTTGAATCACCTTCGCGGGTTCCAAGGCTCCCTCCGGAACGAATTCGTGGAGCTTTGTCTTGACGATTTTCCAACCCGCGCCCGGCATGCAATTCTTCGGAGAATGAATTATGTCGCCCTTCCGCTGACTCTGATAGAAGCCGATGTACAGCTGAACCGGCCGCCCCTCCGGGGCGAGATAATTGGCGAGATAGGAATCGTCCACGCCCAAAACATCATAAATTTGCTGATCAAATCGGTCTTGCCGCCCCTCCCAGTCGGCGATCCGGTTTGGAAATTCGGAAAGCGGCCGCCGGAGGGCCACGTCCTCTCCGTGTCCGACGAACTGCGTCAGAAGAACGCCGCAAAGCATGATCGCGGCGGCGATCGCCGTATGTTTCCAATTCATGCGAACTCCTTGGCGCAAAAACGAATCGTTGGAAAAAAAGCTGGCGCTCCGACGAAAATCAATACGCTCGAAACGGATTCGGCGTCGTAACGCCGACCTGAAACATGACCCGATTTTCGGTATAACTATCTTCCGTCTCCGTGGCGTTGACGTCCCGGTAGGCGTGGGAAAGTTGAAACGACAGCCATCTTCTCATCTGATAGGAAAGAACCGTCCGATACTCCTGAATTCGGTCGTCCCGAACCTCTCCCCTCGGGTCTTCGTTCTCCTCAAAATCGACAAATCGGTTCTTTCGGTAATATCCCCGAAACTCGGCAAGCCAATCTCGGTGAAACCGATACCCCAATATCAATTGCGCGTCGTAAAAGAAGCCAAAGCCCAGCGGCTCGGCCCCAAGGTTGGAATCCGTGTAGCCGCTGGAGACGTCAAACCGAAGAGTGGCGTTTCGATAGAACTCCCATTGACCGAGAGTCCCGTTTACCGTGATCGCGGTTTCCCGGCCGCCGACCGCCCGATCCCGCTCCAAAAAACCCAGGGTCAGTTGAACCGGCAAATCGTCGCCAAGCCGATACCGAAACCCCGCCGAAGGTCCGTGAACCAGGAAATCTTCGTTTCTCCCCCCGTCTCGAAAAAAATCGGTTTCGGCGAAAGTGTATCCGGCCAACAAGTCGAGTCTTCGGCTCAGAAAATAGGTAATCGCGACCCGCCCCGACCAGGTCTCGAAATCATCCTCGGCGTCCGAAAGGCCGTCCTCCCCGTAGGTGACGGCCCTTTCTCGGGAAACTTCGCCCTCAAACTCCATTTTTCGGGGAATCCATCGGTAATAGAAGCCGATCGAAGGAATCAGGCTCTCATACCAATTGTCTTCCCGGCGCCGTCCCGATTCCGCCTCCAGGAGGAACGCATCGTCCCAAAAAACGCCGCGAACATACTCGATCCCGCCACGAAGGGAGAATTGCCTCGGCAGAATCCAGTAGGTAAGAGAAACTCTCGAGTCCAATTCTTCTTCAAAAAAACCGGGATCGTCCACCGCGCTTTCCACGTCCTCTCGGGAGTAGGCGGACTCGGCCAAAACTTGAAGGGTATTCGGCAACGGCCAAAACGCAAGGTTCACGGAGGGACGATGCAACTCCCGGTTCCGAATTGTCGGGTCTTCATTTCTCAAAAGATCGTGCCGATATTGAAGGTTTAGCGTATCCGCCGGACCAAATTGGCGAGAGTAGTTCAAATCGAAACTGTTTTCAAGATATCGATTCCTCGTCCGCCGAACGGTTTCGGCTTCAATTTCGACCGGCTCCATTTCCGGGGCTTCGTCCGGATCCCGGTCAATCTCCAAAAAATCTTCGGTCGGTTCTTCCGTGATTCGGAACGAGTTTGTCAGGGAAATCCGGTCATGCCGAGTGATTTCCTTCCAGCTTTCCGCGGAAGCTTCGTGACGAACGTCGTTATTTTCGGAAAACCGGCTGTAACGGCTAAAGCCCAGGCGATACTCGACGCGAAGGCCGGACGTCGGGTTTTCGGCCGCCGCACGCACGCCCGCGCCAACCGTCGTTATCAGCTCCTCCTCGGCGTTTTCATCGTCCAGGAAAAGATTGTCGGTATAGGTTTCCTCAAACGTGAAAATGGGCTCGGTCGTGACTTTTGAACCGGCGATTGCGTGACATATTGAGATTTGGAAGATCAACAGCCCCAAAAAAGCCGGCGCCAAAAAAGGGGGAAAAACCGGTTTCATCGGGCCATTTCTTCAGGGAACCACGAGAACATCTTCCGCTTTCAGCAAGACGTTCTGGTCAAGGGCGCCTTTTTCGACAATCTCATCGAAACTGATGGGGATGGATTTCTCCCGGTCGCCGTCCCGGCGAATCAAAACGATGTCGTTTTTTCGGGCCCATTCGGTAAAGCCGCCGGCCAAGGCGAAGGCCTGCATGACCGAAACTCCTTTTTGAAGGGGGTATTCTCCGGGCTCCAAAACTTCGCCAACAATGTAATAGCGTTGGCTTAAGGCCTCCTTCACCGAAACGGAAACCACGGGATGGGTGACGTACTCGGACAGCTTTTCGTGCAGCTCCTCCTCAATTTCCCCCGTGGTGCGGCCCGCGGCGGCCATATCCTCGACCAACGGGAAGCTGATTTTCCCGTCAATTCGCACTTGAACCTCTCTGGAAAAATCGGGCTCTTTCCACGTCACGATTTCCAGCAAATCCCCTTTCCCCACCAAATAGGGAGCGGAAGCCACCCGCAGGTTTTCCGTTCGATGAAACGAAGGGGTTGTGGGCGGACCTGAAGAACAGGAGCAAAAGAGAAGGAATGTGAGAAGAAAAAAGAGGAACAGAAAAAATTTGAATTTTTCGGGAAATCTCATTCCGTCTCCTTGGCCATACACCGCTTGAACATAGCTCCGCCCCTTCACTTCCCGAAACCGAAAACAATCGGCAAAGCTTTGCACAATTTGTTTGTACTTCGGCCGGTTTCCAACTTCGCGGTGAGGCGAAGCCATCCGATTCGAAAATGAAACCCCCGGAACCCTTTGCGAAAGGGAAAACCCGGACGGCCCGCCGAGGCGGAATCATGGTGTTTGGACGGAAATATGGCCTAGCGGCCTTTGCCAAACAAAACAATCTTGACGGTGCGAAGAACGACGACAAGATCAAAAAGAAAGGACATGTTTTTCACGTAAAACAAATCGTAATTCAACTTTTCCTTGGAGTCGTCCTCGGAGGCGCCGTATCCATAACTGACTTGCGCCCATCCGGTGAGACCGGGCTTGACGGTCAACCTTTCCCGATAATAGGGAATGGTTTTCTCCAATTGGCGGACGAAAACCGGTCGCTCCGGCCGAGGGCCGACGAAACTCATCTCCCCTTTCAAGACGTTCCAAAGTTGCGGAATTTCGTCGATCCGCCATTTGCGTATGAAATTTCCAATTCGGGTAATCCGCTTGTCGTTTTCTCCCGCCCAAACGGGACCGGAATAGCGCTCCGCGTTGGGAATCATGGACCGGAACTTGTGGACCATGTAGGTGCGACCATCTTTTCCCACCCGCTCCTGGGAAAAAAAGATCGGGTATTTCGAGCCGCCCCGGGAATCCGCGCTTTCAATTTCCTCCCTCAACAAACCAACCAGCTTTTGCGCGGGGGGCATACCCTCCTTTGCGCATGCTTCATGGAAACCTTTCCAAATTGCGGCGGCCGGGGCTTCCGGACCCAATTCCAAAAAAGTCCGAACCCGCTCCAAAATTCGACCCGCCACATCCAATCTACATTCCAAAAAAGTCTTGTTGCACATTTTGGGATAATAAAACCAGATATCTCGGGGATTCGTCGGGGGCTCTTTTCGATCAAGCTTTACCAAAAAAGCAACGACAAGAATCAATGGAAGCAAAAGGATCAACATGGCCAATGACAAAGACAAATCCAAAACCCGTTTGGCAATTCGGCCAAAAAACGGCTTGCGAAATCCATCGGAAAAAATGAGCCATTCCGGCCGCAGGTGATCCACGATCAACTTGCCGGTCAACATTTCAAAAAAACTGTTCCCCTCGACCACGTCGATCCCGTCCACCCGACATTTTAGCAGCTCCCGGGTCGGGAGTTCTCCAGGATCGTTTATCGCGACCACAATCTTCCGGATCCCCATGGCTTTGATCGACGCGCAAAATTGGGGAGTGTTCCTGGTTCCCAAAATGGGGATGTCGGAATTTTTCAGCAATTCCCGATAAAACGGGATGTCCTTGTCGTCATCCCGACCGAGAAGCAACCCTCCCACCACGTAGCCGCAATCTTTGCGATCCAGAATTTCGGCAAGGATATCCTGCGCGAAACGATTCGAGCCCAGCAAAATGATACGCAAATCAAAAAGTTTTCGATTGAGAATCAGCGTATACAAAAACCGCCAGGTGACAATGAAAAGGATGTCAAATCCAATGCTCGCGATAAAGACCCGCAACCCGATGTTTAGCGACGGGAAGAGGGAGTAAAGCCCCGCCAAAATAATCGCCGTCGCCCCAAGGGCCTGCAAGAGCCGAATGCTGAGTTCCGAAAAATTGTCCGTCACCGTCAAATCGTAAAGATCGTTGTAATACAAACAGACTTGGCAGGTGATCGCGATCAGGAGAATGTTCACGGGCAACAGCCTGTTCTGAAAAAAGGCGTCGGCGCCCCGCAAGCTCAGAAAGGCCAAAATTGCCGAAAAATAAATGACCGCAAATTCGCCGATTACGAAAACCACATTTCGAACCGGATAATATTGTTTTAAGAAACGAAGCATAAATTATTAATTCTTCGGAAAATTTTAGTGAATTCGTTTTTCATTTTCGTCGAACAAAACGTCGGTACATTCGATAGAGCGAAGAATGCAGGCTGGTGTCGAACCGATTCAAAACAACCCCGACCACCCTTTCCCGGCCAATCCAGTCAATCATCTGCGCAACCTGGTCGCTTGGCGTTTTTCCGGCGCGCGCCACGAAGATGACGCCATCGGTTTTCCGCGCGATCACGCCCGTCTCGGGAACCAGCTTGGGAGAGGGCAAATCAATCAAAACATACCGATTATCGAAACTGGAATGAAGTTCTTTTAGAAGATCAAGCATTTTTTTCGAGGAAAGAAGCTCGCTTGGGTTGGGCGGTCGGCTCCCCCCTGGAAGAAGAAGGAGGTTTTCGTTAAACGGCTTCAAAAGAACCGATTCCAGCGAGCAATGCCCCAAAAGGTAGTCGCTGAGGCCGGGCATTTTTTCGGAATAGCCAAAAACCTGGTGAAGATTGGCCCGCCGAATGTCCGCATCCACCAGAACGACACGCTTGTCGTCCACGTTCTGGGCCATCGAAAAACCCAGTCTGGAACAGACGTAGGTTTTTCCTTCGCCCATCGACGGGCTGGAAATACAAACGGATCGAAGTTGCGCCCCGTTGGGGGGGTAATAAAGACAAGTCCGAATCGTCTTGAATTGGTCCCCGCTAAAAGGATCGGACTCAAAGTGTAAAAGCTCGGAAATGGGAGAAGGCGGCTTCGAAACCGAAGCCCTTTTTTCGGGCAATTTTCCCGAGCGTTCCTTCGACGCGAGCGGGAACGAATTTCCATCGTCCACCATATCCCCGTCGGCTTTGCGGCCCTGGTCGGGAACAGGCTTGGCATGTGGAGAATCAGCCATTACACCCCATTCTCGAAATTAACGCCGCCCCCGCCGAAGCGAATTGATTTGGACACGGGCAACTCGGAACAAATCGGCCCGAAAAAGCCGGCGAGGGAAGGGGGGGCGAAGTGCATTGAAAAGGGCAAAATGCAAATTTTCTTACCCAAATGGTAGATTGGACGGGAAGCTTAGCGGGCAATAAAACCGTTGATGGGAAGGAGGCAAAGCCGTTATCTGGACTTATAGAAATTTTCTGGCGACATCCAACGTCGCCTCCACTCCCCTCACGCTCATGACCGCCAAAACGGAAAACAGACCGACGCCGACCATGGCAAAGGCCAAACTCATCGCCTGGTTCAAGCGATGGCGAAGGTTGTCCCTTGGGAATCGCCTTTCCGGGATGGTGGCGAGAATGGGGACGCCCAGTTGCCGCTCGGCATCCTGCGGAATCTTGATGGACCTGTCAAGAAAATCCAAGAGAAAAATCAAACCGCCCCCCGTTCCCATACCGGCCGCGACACAGAATAGCAAAAGTTTTTTCATGTCGGGGGAAACCGGCCGCTGGGGCACCTTGGCCTGATCAATTACCCGGAAGCTTTGACCCTTCTGCTTTTTCTCGAGATTGACCGCAATGTCCGACTCCAGCTTTCGATCAAGGAGATCCTTGTAGGACCCTTGGAGATTTTCATAATTTCGTTCAAGGGCCAAAAGCTCCATTTCGTGGGTGGACGCATTTTCCACCCTTTTTTGATAAGATGCGATTTGGTTTTCGATCGTCCCGATGTCCTGAATGGTCTGGAGAATTTCTCTTTGGACGCTTTCCCGCCGCGCTTCCAGATCAAGCCGTTGTTGTTGAAAGGAATTCAGATCGGCGTTCATCGGTGGAGGCGTGTCGGTTCGCCGCGCCTCCACGAGATTGCCGCCCGCGGCAAGACCGTCGTCTCCGGCGACCGATTCGGGGGCGGCGTCCCCTTGATCCGGCTGGCCCGGTTGATCCGGCGCTTTTTGTTCCGCCTCCAACTCGGCCAACAAGACTTTCATCCGGACGATGTCCGGATGCTTTGCCGTATATCGTCCTTCCAGCGCCCGCAACTCTCGACGCGCCAATTCCAGCTTGCTGGGTTCGGAATCGACCTTTTGGGGGGCGTTCAATGAAGCCGATTCCACGCCCGGAGTCAAATTTTGCGAGGCGGCCTGGATGAGGGAGATCCGTGCATCCAATTCCGAAAGTCGGTTACGCCCCTCTCGGACGTCCTCCTGTTTTTCGCTCAACTGCGCTTGAAGCCGGTCGATGATCCGAAGGTTGCTGCCAAGTTCTTCCGGAAGCTCGCCCATGTTTTCCCGACGGTATTTCTGAATTCCCATCTCGATTTCCTTGAGTTTGGCCCGCAAATCGTCCAATTCCCCGTCGAGAAACTGATTGGTCTCCAGAACCTCTTCCATGATGACGGAAATGCTCTCGTCGATAAACCGACTGGCCAACGCGTTGGCCACGGCCGCCACCTTCCGGGGTTCCTTGCCGGTAAAGGCGATTCGAAACGAATCGACTCCCCGGCCAGAGGAGGTCACGTCCACTTCCGCCCGCTGCCGGACCATCTCCACCTTGTCCTCAAGGTAGAGATTCCGATATTCCGGCCCGGAGTACAAATCAAAATCCGAGATGATTTTTTCCAGATTGGAGCGGCTCAAGATCTGTTGCTTGATGGTTTTGATCCGTTCCTGGGTGTTCGTCGCCTGCAAGGAGGGAACGAATTTGTCCGGGACGGTTTTCGGGACCACCATGATCAGACTGCTGGTCCGATAGACCTTGGGCAACGTGACCGCCAAATAAAGCCCGACGAGCATCGAAAGGCAAAAAGGGATGATCAGCAACCATCGGCACTTCAATACCAATTTGACATAGTAGTCAACTCTTGCCAGTTTTTGGCTGGTTTCATCCATCGGAATGAATCTCCGTCTTGAAATCGTTTTGGGACAAGCTAACCCGACTCTCGAAGAAAATCAATGGGCAAAATCGGCAATTGAGCATGGGGACAATGTGCATGGACTAAAAAATGACAGGAATGGCTTAAAATGCGAAAACTTCAAAATATCCCATTTCCAACAAGGCAAAACAAAGCCCGAAGGACTTGCAAACCACTTAAAAATAAAAAAAATATTAAGTGTTTACTGAATTACGAAAGAAAGTGGAGAAACTTTTTTTTCAGCCGTCGAACAGACAATTTCCAAAAACAACTAAAGACGAAACTGATTGGATACCGATTCCCGGTAGGGCGGCCAGATAACGAGAACGCCCCTTTTACCAAACAAAAAAACCGGACCGCCTGAAAAAAAACGAGGCAACCCGGCTTTCCGCGTTGTCCGCGGACCCGGGGCTTTCCGCCCCCGCCTTTCGGCGGGTTTGGCTTTTCAACGATTTGCCGGGAAAAGACGTTTCCGAAACCTTGCCCAAATCGTTACAAACGGCGATTTCCGCGCTTTTTCCGGCCAAAAATCCCCACCAGGACGAGCCCCGTCCCCAAAAATGCCATCCCCAGGGTTTCCGAAACGAGGGGGATGATAAAAGCTTCCCGGGCGGCCATGGCCTTATCGGGAATGCCCATGAGGACCAAAGAAAAAGAAAGAATGGCCCAGTTTTCGGATATTCCTTTTATAAAACGGTTCAGATTTTTCACGGAATGGCGCCCTTCCAGGGTTGAGGGTTTGGCGGAGCGATCCTGGAAATCGGCAATGCATGCTCTATGCCATAACATTCTCGCGAGTTTCGATTGCCGCCAAACGCTTTTCGGCTCACGAAACCTTGTCATGGAAGGACCAGCCACTGGGGAGGCAAGCAAGACCAAACAATTTTTAGATCGACAATCAATATTGAGTTTACTATCGGGCACTTGTTCGAGATCAAGTCTTGTTTTTCGGTCTACGACACATAGAAAGGGGAATGGAAAGGCAAGGGGAGGGCCAAAAGGGGGCCGGTTCAAAGCCCACAAAGTTTGAAGATCGTAAAAACTTCAAAAAATCGAGATACAAGCCGGGAAATGACCCTGCCCGTTCGCCCGGCCCAATGTCCCGCCAAAAATTCCCAGTCAGGTTTCCCGAACGCAAACGGCCGCCCCTTTCTCCGGCCTATTTTTTTGGTTTGACAGTCGAACCGGGCCTGTTAAGATGACCGTTTCTTTCCCCTCGGATTTTAAGGGCCTCGTTGCCATCGTGGAAACGCCAATCAAAAACGAAAAAGGCTCCTCCGTTTCCGGAGGAGCCTTGAAAAGCCGGATGGAGCCGACGAGCGGATTTGAACCGCTGGCCTGCTGATTACGAATCAGCTGCTCTACCAACTGAGCTACGTCGGCTGAATTTGCGCGGAATCTACAATGTCCCTTTCTCAAAATCAAGCAAAAAATCACCTGGAAGACCTCTTTCGGGAAGCCGACGTTTCCCGAGGCCAAATCCCGGTTTCCGGCGTCGCCGGCTCGGCCGCCGCCTTTATGCTGGCCCGGCTGGCCACGTCCGTTCGCCGGCCCGTGATGGTTTTGGTCGACTCGGAAAAAGCGGTCTCCCCGCTGGCTTCGGACCTGCAGTTTTTTCTGAAGCCCCATCCGGTCAAGGTTCAGTCCTTCCCCGGCTATTCCATCTCCCCCTTCAAATCCCTGCCCTATCATGGGGGAACGGCGGCGGAACGGCTCCGAACGCTCTACCGACTGACAACCGAGCCGGACCGATGGATCACCGTGGCAGCCGCGGAATCCGCGGCGGGCCGATTGCTTCCGAAAGAATCGCTTTCCCAAGCGGCGGAGCTGATTCTGGCGGGAGAGGAATGGGACCGGGACGCCTTGGTCCGCCACTTGATCTCCACCGGTTACAGCCGGGCGACCCTGGTGGAGGAACCCGGAGATTTCGCGGTGCGAGGGGGACTGCTGGACATTTTTTGTCCGCTATATCCGGAACCTTTCCGAGTGGAATTTTTCGGGGACATGGTGGAATCCCTCCGCTTTTTTTCCGCCGCGCACCAGCGGACCCTGGAATCCACCGAGGAAGTGATCCTGATTCCCGCCCGGGAGCTGGTTCTTTCCGCCGCGTCGCTTTCGGGAGTGGTTTCCCGTCTTCGAAACGCCGCAGCCGCCGCGGGACTTCCCACCCGTGAAATGCGAACCGTGGTCGAACGCGTCCAGAAGGAAGGCCGGTTTTGGGATGTCGAGGGCCTGCCGTCGATTCTCTACGGCGAAACCCATACGTTCTGGGATTATCTTCCGGACTCGACGCTGGTGGTTCGCCTGGAGCCCGCCGCCATCCGCGCCGCGTTCAACGAGGCGGCCAATCGTCTCGCGGACGCCGCCGAACGCGCGCGGGACGACGGAAAATTATGGCTGCCCCCGGAGGAAATCCGCATTTCCCGGGAGGAACTCGAGACCCGACTTCAGGCTCATTCCGTAATCGAACTGAACCCCCTTTCCGTGGAACCCTCCTCCGGCTCCCCGTCTTTTGCCTTCTCCCTGGCGGACAACGCCGAAATGCACGGCCAACTGGTCCGACATCGAAACGAAGACCGCCCCTTCGCCCCGCTGTATGATTGGCTGGGGTCGCAAAAAGCGGAGGGACGAACGGTGGTTCTGGCCTGCGCCGGTTCGGCCCGCGCGGAGGAACTCCAATCTTTGTTGACCCGCGAAGGGCTGAAGGCGTCCCTCCGAGACACCTTCCCCGAGCCGCCTAAAACGGGGCAAATCTTTCTGGTTCGGGACACGGTATCGGGCGGATTCGTTTGGCCCGAGGCGGAACTCGCCCTACTCACCGACACCGAAATTTTCGGCACGCGCCGGAAGTCGGCCCGCAAGCCCCGGCGCGGGGTCCGGGCCGACCTGCTCACCTTTGAAAACTTGCAACCGGGAGAATTGGTGGTCCACGCGGACCACGGCATCGGCCGTTACGACGGCCTGGTCAATCTCAACGTGAACGGGAACGCCGGCGATTTTCTTCAGATCGTCTACCGGGACGAAGACCGGTTGTATCTTCCCGTGGACCGGATGGGAACGCTTCAGAAGTACATGGGGGTGGACGGCGTTCAACCCCAGCTGGACAAAATGGGCGGCGCCTCCTGGAGCAAGGTCAAGGCCCGGGTCCAGGAATCGGTGGAAAAAATCGCCGGCGAACTGCTCAGCCTCTACGCCGAGCGACGGGTCCACGACGGCGCGGCCTATCCGGTGGAAGATCGGGATTTCCGGGAATTTGAAAACGGATTTCCCTACGAGGAAACCCCCGACCAGCGAAAAGCCATCGAGGACGTGCTCCACGACCTCGGCCAGTCCCGCCCCATGGATCGCCTGATCTGCGGGGACGTGGGCTATGGAAAGACGGAAGTGGCCCTGCGCGCCGCCTTCGTCGTGGTCAACGGCGGCAGGCAGGTGGCGGTTCTGGTTCCCACCACCGTGCTGGCCGAACAACATTTCGAGACCTTTTCCCAACGATTCGCCGACTACCCGGTGACGGTGGCCTGCCTCAGCCGATTCCGTCCGGCCTCCGAACAGCGAAAAATCGTCAAAGGGCTGGCCTCCGGCGCCATCGACATCGTGATCGGAACCCATCGTCTTTTACAGCGGGACGTGAACTTCGCCGAACTGGGGCTCATCGTCCTGGACGAAGAGCAACGGTTTGGCGTCCGCCACAAGGAAAAGCTGAAACAACTCCGCAAAACCGTGGACGTCCTGGCCCTGACGGCCACCCCGATCCCCCGGACCCTCCACATGTCTCTCACGGGGGTCCGGGATATCAGCGTCATCTCCACGCCGCCGGAACAACGCCGTCCCATCGTCTCCTACTTGTCGGAGCCCGACGATCGGATCATCGCCGACGCGATCCAGCGGGAACTGCGTCGGGGCGGCCAGGCCTTTTTCGTCCACAACCACGTGCAGAGCATCGACCGCACCGCGGACCGCCTGCGTTCCCTGGTCCCCGAGGCCCGCGTGGCGGCGGCCCACGGACAGATGAGCGAAGATGAGCTGGAAAAAGTCATGCTCCGCTTTCACAACCAGGAAATCGACCTGCTGGTCTGCACCACCATCATCGAATCCGGGCTGGACGTTTCCGCCGCCAACACCATTTTTATCAACCGGGCCGACCGGTTCGGGCTGGCCCAAATTTATCAGCTCCGGGGCCGTGTGGGCCGGTCCGACGAGCAGGCGTACGCGTACCTTTTTATTCCGCCCGAAACCACCCTCGCCGCCGACGCCCAGAAACGGCTGCGCGTGCTGATGGAAAACAGCGATCTGGGCTCCGGTTTTCAAATCGCCATGAGCGATCTGAAAATCCGAGGCGGCGGCACCATTCTCGGAGCCAATCAGTCCGGCCACATCGCGGCGGTGGGCTACGACATGTTTCTGCAGCTCATGGAGGAGGCGATGGCCAGAATCAAGGGCGAACCGGTCGCCGAAGCCCTGGACCCGGAAATCGCCATTCCGTTGTCGGCCTATCTGCCGGAGGATTACATTCCCGACATCGATCAGCGGCTGACCGCCTATCGCCGGCTGTCGCGAATGAAAGCTCTTTCCGACATCGCCGACTTCAAGGCGGAACTGATCGACCGATTCGGATCGCTGCCGGCGGAGGCGGCCAATCTGCTCCTGAAAATCATGCTGAAAATCCTCGCCGCCCGGGCCGGGATCAAGCGACTGGATCTCGGCGCGGAGGGCATGATTCTCCACTTTTCCGAGGCCCACCAGCGAAATCCCTTTGGAATCGTGGACATGGTCGCCGGCGACGGAAACCGATTCCGCCTGAAACCCGACGGAGTTCTCAAGGCCCGCATGTCCCGCGCCGGCACGGGGTTGCTGGCCGAAGCCAAAAACATCTTGAAAGAAATTGGACAACGTGTTAACAACTGAAAAAATAAAGAGATTTTCTCCTCTCCACCAAAAGATCGGCCTGTTGCCGTCCCTGGTGGTTCTTTTTTGGGTCGGATGCGATTTCCCTTCGAAACCGGCGGCGGAAGCGCCCCCGCCCGCGGTTCAGGTGGGAGAAACCCGTCTGTCCCGAACCGATTTTCAACAGGCGTTCGAGATTCACAAGACCGCCTACGTCCATGAAGACATCACCCGGCCCGAAGTTCTGGACTATGCGCGCCGAGATTTTCTCAAACAGATGGTGGAGCGCCTGACCTTGCTGGAACGGGCGAGAGAGCTGGAGCTTTCCATTCCGGACGCCGAACTGGACCGGGCGGCGACCGCCGCCACGGCCGGCTACCCCGAAGGCGCTTTCGAGCGGGTTTTGCTGGAGTCGGCCATTCCTTTCGACACCTGGAAATCGGAACTCCGCACCCGTCTCCTGATGGAACGCACCGTGGAGGCCGATCTGGCCGCCCGAGTCTCGGTCTCCGCCGCGGAGCTGGAAGCCTACCTGAAGACGCCCGAAGCGCCCCAAGATCCCGGGGAGGCGGAGCGGCGCCTTCGCCGCCGGAAGGTGGAGGCCGAATATGCTCCGTGGCTGAACCGGCTTCAGGAACGGTATTCCGTAAAAATCAACCTTCCCGACGCCGATCCGGCGATCGGACAAACCCCTCGCGAGTCATCCCCATGATCCGATCCTTGACCCAAAAAATTTTTAATTGGCGCGTCCGGGTTTCGCCCCGATTTGGCGCGCCGCTGGTTCTGGCGCTGGTCCTCTTCGCGCCCGGCCCGGCCGGCGCGGAAGTCGTCGACCGGATCGTGGCCGTGGTCAACGACGAAATCATTTCCCTGTTCGAGCTGGAACGGATGGTGGCCCCCTACGCCGAGCGGGTCCGTGCCATGGGCTATCCGGAGGAAGAGGAGCGGCGGATGCTGTTCCAGGTTCGCCAGGACATTCTCAACCAGCTCATCAATCAGCGGCTCACCGCCCAGGAAACCAAAAAATCGAATATCTCGGTCAACCAGGAGGAGATTGACCAGGCCCTGGAGCGAATCAAGGAATCCAATTACTACACCGACGAACAGCTCCGCGCGGCGCTGGAGGACGAAGGATTCAGCCTGGAAGAATATCGGGAGCGGCTGGGCGACCAGATTCTGCGCTCCAAGCTGATGAACCGGGAGATCAAGTCCAAAATCGTCATCACCGACGAGGAGATCAAAGCCTACTACGAAGCCAACCGGGAGGACTACTCCGGAGAGGAGCAATATCATCTCCGGAGCGTCTTGCTCACCTATCCCGCCCTGGCCGACGAGGCCGACCGCCGGGAAACCCGCCGGCGAATGGAGGACATCGTCCGGAAGGTCAAGGAAGGCGGCTCGTTTGAAACCCTGGCCAGCCTCTATTCCGATTCGCCATTGGCCGACGACGGCGGCGATCTCGGCACGTTTGCGCTGGCGGATCTCTCCCCGGAGATCCGGGAGGCCGTGGATGGTTTGAAGGAGGGAGAGACGACCCCGATCCTGGACGCCGGAGACGGGCTTCAGGTGATCTTCGTCGAGGAAATCATTTCCCGCCCCAGCAAATCGCTGGAAGATGCCCGGCCGGAAATCGAGGAGGCCCTCTTCAACGAGGTGGTGAACGAACGTTTCGAGGCTTGGCTGAAGGATCTTCGGGAGCAGTCTCACATCAAAATCATCCAGTAGCGGGGCCGCCCCCATGTCCGAAACCGTCACGCCGGCCATCCTGCTGCGACGCCGGCCCTACGGCGACGCGGACCTGATCGTGACGGCGCTGACCGCCGACCAGGGCAAACGCGCCTTTCTGGCCCGATCGGCCCGGCGCAGCGTTCGCCGTTTCGCCGGCTGCCTCGATCCCTTTTCACTGCTTCGAATCGTGGCCGGACGGGGCAAGGGGGCCCTCGACGAACTTCGGGAAGCCACGCTGGATCGGGCCTTCCCGGCCCTGCGAACCGATCCCTACCGAATGGCCCTGGCCAGCCTCTGGACCGAAATGGTGGACGGATGGCTGGAACCGGTGGTTCCCCAGCCGCCGCTGTTCGACCTGTTCCGGACGGCCCTGGATCACCTGGAGGCGGAACGAATTCCGGCCGAACGGGTCCACCTGATCTTTCAACTCCGGTTTCTGAACCTGGCCGGCCTGGCGCCGGACCTTTTTCATTGCCGGGAATGCGGGCTGGCGCTGGAAGGCGGCGCCCTCTTCGCCGACATCCCGTCCGGCGGCTTCCGCTGCGCCCGTTGCGGCGATTCCGCCGGGAGGGAAAGCCCCCTGCCGTCCGGGCTTCTTCCCCGACTGCGGAAAACGGCCCGGCCCAAATCCCAAGGGCCGCCCTCCGACGCCTCGGCGGACGCGCCGGCGGCCCGGCTCCTGGAGCGATTCATCGCCCATCACCTGGGCCGGACGCCCCGAAGCCTGGCTTTTCTGCGGAACCTTCGAAAGGCGGACCGCGGCCCGGAGTCCTCCACCGAAAGGCAGCTTTCCCATGCCGGATCATCTGCGTGAAATCCTGGCCGTCGCCCCGGTCGAAGCCTCGGCCCCCTGTCGCATCGACATGGGCGGCACCCTGGACATCAGCACCTTTTACTATCCGCTTCGCCATTTGCACCCCTGCACCTTTAACATGGCGCTGGACATGCGAACCCGGGTTCGCCTGCTGACCCACGATCCCGGCCGGATCAAAGTCTCCTCGGCGGGATTTGAAAGCGCGGAATTCGCCCTGGACGAAGCCCCGTTCGAACATCCCCTGGGGCTGATTTTCGCCATCGCCGCCTATTTCCGGGCCGACGGCGTCCACATTGAGATCGCCTCGGAATCCCCGGTCCGCAGCTCCCTGGGCGGCTCCTCGGTGGCGGCGGTGGCTCTGGTGGGCGCCTTTTCGGCGGTTTTCGACCGCATCGGGCTCTACCGGGGGCTCTACCGACGGGAGATCGCCATTCTGGCCCACGCCCTGGAGGAAAGCGTGGCGGGCACGCCCTGCGGACTCCAGGACCAGCTCGCGGCGGCCTACGGGGGCGTCAACGCCTGGCACTGGTTTGGCCGGGTGAAGGAAGGCGTGTTCGAGAAGGCGTCGGTGATGAAGCGAGGAGCCTATCCCGACCTGGAGCGGCGGCTGCTTTTGGCCCACTGCGGCCGTCCCCATCACTCCCACGACACCAACGGCCGCTGGATTCGCGAGTTCGTTCAGGGACGCCACCGGAACCGGTGGGCGGAGATCATCCAAACCACCCGCCGGTTCATCGACGCCCTCTCCCACGCGGACTACCGGGCGGCGGCGGACGCCATGAATCGGGAAACGGCCATCCGGCGGCAAATGACTCCCGAAGTGCTGGACGAGACGGGAAACGCCCTCGCCGAAGCGGCGGAGGCGGCCGACTGCGGCTTCCGCTTCGCCGGCGCCGGGGGAGGCGGCTGCGTCTGGGCGCTGGGGCCCCCCGATCGTATTGACAGCCTTCGGGATGTGTGGGAAAAGACGCTCGCGAATTGGGAGGCCGCCCGCCTGCTGGATGTCCGGATCGACCCGGACGGCCTCAAATTGCCCGTTCTGTAGCCGGTCGGCGCAAAAGCGCCGCTCCGTCCATGCCATACCGCCTGGGGGAAACCGCATGCATTTTCAGGAAATCATTCTCAAACTCAACCATTTTTGGGCGGAGCGGGGCTGCGTGCTGGCCCAGCCCTACGACATGGAGGTGGGGGCCGGCACCTTCCATCCCACCACCCTGCTCAAAGCCCTGGGGCCGGAACCGTGGAACGTGGCCTACGTCCAGCCGTCCCGTCGCCCCACCGACGGCCGCTACGGGGAAAACCCCAACCGTCTCCAGCATTACTATCAATACCAGGTCATTTTAAAACCGTCGCCCTCGGACATCCAGGAGCGGTATCTGGACAGCCTTCGGGCGCTCGGCGTGGACCCGCTGGAACACGACATCCGCTTCGTGGAGGACGACTGGGAGTCGCCCACCCTGGGCGCCGCCGGCCTGGGCTGGGAGGTCTGGCTGGACGGCATGGAGGTCACCCAGTTCACCTATTTCCAGCTTTGCGGAAGCGTGGAGCTTCACCCCATCTCGGTGGAGCTGACCTACGGCCTGGAGCGAATCGCCATGTACCTCCAGGGGGTCGACAACGTGTACGATCTGCAATGGAACGACCGGGTCACCTATCGGCAGGTGCATCACCAGCAGGAGGTGGAACAGTCCACCTATAATTTCGAGGTGGCGGACGTGGACATGCTCCTGGAGTTTTTCGGCCGATACGAAGCCGAGGCGGGCAAATCCATCGAAGCCGGGCTGGTGCTTCCCGCCTACGAATACTGCCTCAAATGCTCCCACACCTTCAACCTGCTGGACGCCCGGGGGGCCATCAGCGTGACCGAGCGGACCGGATACATCGGCCGCATCCGCAATCTGGCCCGCGCCTGCGCCCGGGCCTACCTGGAGCAGCGGGAGCGCATGGGCTATCCCCTGCTGGGGGAGGACGCCGCATGAAAACCTTGCTCATCGAAATCGGCGCCGAGGAAATCCCCGCCGGATACATTGAGCCGGCCTTGGACCATTTTCGGGCACTGTTGCTGAAGCGGCTGGACGACGGCCGGATCGCCCATGGGGAGGCGCGGGTGTACGGAACTCCCCGCCGCCTGGCGGTGATGGTGGAAAGCGTGGCCGAACAACAGGAGGCGGTGACGGAGGAAGTTACGGGGCCGCCGGAGTCGGTCGGCTTCGACGCGGACGGCCGGCCCACCATGGCGGCCAAAAAATTCGCAGAGAAGATCGGCGTGGCCGCGGAAGACCTCCGGATTATCGAAACGCCCAAAGGCCGCTACCTGGCGGCGGACAAGACCGAGGCCGCCGGAAAGACGACCGACCTCCTGGCCGGCGCCATGCCGGAGATCATCGCTTCCATCTCCTTTCCCAAGACCATGAAATGGGGAACCCTCTCCGTCGCCTTCGCCCGCCCGGTCCAGTGGCTGGTCGCCCTGTTCGGGGATGCGACGGTTTCCTTCTCCTACGGCGACGTGGCCAGCGGCGCGGAAAGCCGGGGGCATCGGTTTCTCCACCCCGATCCGGTCCCGCTGTCCAGGCCGGAAGAATATCTGGAAAAGCTCCGGGCGGCCCATGTGGAAGCCGACCTGGACGTCCGACGAAAGCGGGTGGCCGAGGAAGTGGCCGCCGCCGCGAAAACTGCGGGCGGAACCTTGCTCCCGGACGAGGAGTTGATCGACACCGTCAAGAATCTCGTCGAAACCCCCGAAGTGGTGGTGGGCCGGTTCGATCGGGCGTTCCTGGAAGTTCCCGACGAAGTGCTCATCACCGCCATGCGGGAACACCAGAAATACTTCGCGGCGACGGACGGAAACGGCAAGCTGCTGCCGGCCTTCGTGGTGGTCAACAACACCCGGGCCAAAGACATGGACGTGGTGGCCCGAGGCCACGAGCGGGTGTTGCGGGCTCGGCTCTCCGACGCCCAGTTCTTCTTCCGGGCCGACCTGGAAACGCCCATGGAAAACTGGGTGGAAAAGCTCCGCAAAGTGCTGTTTCAAGCCAAGCTCGGCTCGGTGTACGAGAAGGTGCTCCGCATCCAGTCCCTGGCGGAATATCTGGCCGAGGCGGTGGACCCGGCGGGCGACCTGGCGGAAAAAGCCGGCCGCGCGGCCCGGCTTTGCAAGGCCGACCTGGTCAGCCAAGTGGTGGTCGAGTTCCCCAAGCTCCAGGGCGTCATGGGCCGCATTTACGCCGAACGGGCGGGCGAAGACAAGGCGGTGGCGGTCGCCATCGAGGAGCACTACCGCCCCACCCGCTCCGGCGGCGCGTTGCCCACCGGCCCCATCGGCGCGGCGACGGCGGCGGCCGACAAGATCGACAGCATCTGCGGTTGCTTCAGCGTTGGGCTCATCCCCACCGGCGCGGCCGATCCCTACGCTTTGCGCCGCCAAGGCATTGGACTCTTGCAGATTTTCCGGAAATTCGACTTCGGCTTTTCGCTGCGGGACCTCGTCGCCAAAAGCGTGGCGCTGTTCGCGGACCGGGCCGATCGGCCGGAGGCGGAAACGGTGGGGGCGGTCTACGATTTCCTGAAAAGTCGCCTTGCCGGCGTGCTGGCCGAGGAAGGATTCTCCCGGGACGTGGTGGCCGCCGTCCTGGACGTCTCCGTCGATCCGGTCCCGGCCGCCTGGGAGCGGGCGCGCGCGCTGGAACAACTCAAGGCTCGGGACGACTTCGAGCCGCTGGCGGTGGCCTTCAAACGGGTGGTCAACATCATCCGCAAGAGCGGACAAGAGGCCTCCGGCGCAGTGGACGAGGCGAAATTCGAGCACCCCAGCGAAGGAAAACTCTTCGCCGCCTTCACGGAAGTGGGCGTTGCCGTGTCCCAACGACTGGACGCGGGAAATTACGAGGGCGCGCTGGAAAAGATCGCCACCCTGAAAGGGCCGGTGGACGCCTTTTTCGACGACGTCATGGTCATGGCCGAAGACCCGGCCATTCGGGCCAACCGGCTGGCGCTGCTGGGCCGGATCGCCGACCTCTTTGCCACCTTCGCCGACTTCACCCGCATCGCCACCTGATTTTTTTCCACATCGATCCGGAATGGATCCGCCGCCGGACCTTGGGGTCCGGCGGCGTTTTTTTTGATCAAGAGTCCCGCCCCGCTCCGCTTCTGGCCTTCGAGCCAATGATGGTTATATTGATAGTTTACGTTTTCCCCGTTCCTCTCATTTTCAACCGGGATGGCTCATGAATTCCTTCGCGCTGATTCGACCCTATTTCCGGGAAAACCGGAGGGTCATCGCCATCGGCCTTGCGGCCCTGATCCTCGTGGACCTGTTCCAGCTTCTCATCCCTCGGGTCATCAAGCGGGCGGTGGACGACATCACCGCGCTTTCGGTCGCCCCCTCGGCGCTCCTGAATTACGCACTGATCATCATCGCACTGGCCGCGGGCACCGGCGGGTTGCGGTACGTCTGGCGCATCTGCCTGATGGGCCTTTCCCGACAGGTGGAGGAGGGGCTGCGCTTTAAGCTGTTCGAGCATCTTCAGACCCTCTCGGCCGGCTACTTCAACCGAGCCTCCACCGGCGACCTGATGGCCCACGCCACCAACGACATCAACCACATCCGGATGGCCTCCGGACTGGGGATGGTCTTTTTGGTGGACGCGGTGCTGATGGGGCTGGCCACCATCGGCTTCATGGCCTGGATCAACGTTCGGCTGACCCTCTACGTGCTGATCCCCATGCCCTTCATCGTGGCGAGCACCCGCTATTTCAGTAAAAAAATGCACGGCGCCTACCAGAACGTTCAAAGCGCCTTCTCGGACATGACCGAACTGGTTCGGGAACGCTTCGCCGGTATCCGCACCCTGAAAGCCTATACCCGGGAGGCGGAGTCCGAGACGGCGATGGACGGCGTGTCCCGGATCTACATCGACCAAAACCTCGCGCTGGCGCGGCTGACGGGCGCGTTTTTTCCGCTGATGATGGCCTTTTCCAATGTCGGCCTGGCGATCATTCTGCTGGTCGGCGGACGGCAGACCATCCAGGGAACCATCAGCCCCGGGGATTTCGTGGCCTTTCTCAACTACCTGGGGCTCTTGACCTGGCCCATGATGGCCCTGGGCTGGGTGGCCAACATGATTCAGCGCGGCAAGGCGTCCCTGGACCGGGTGGCGGCCATCTTGGCGGAACGGCCCGACATCGCCGATCCGGCCGAACCCGTTCCGCTGCCGGACCTTCGGGACGCCGTGGGAATGGAGTCGGTGGGATTCCGCTTTTCCAACAACGGCAACCGGGTGCTGGAAGACATCTCCCTGCGGGTGGAGAAGGGAAAAACCCTGGGCATCGTGGGGCCGCCCGGTTCGGGAAAATCCACCCTGCTCTGCCTGATTCCCCGCCTCTTCGATCCCGATCGAGGCCGGGTGACCGTGGACGGCGTCGACATCCGGGACGCTCGAATCTCCGACCTGCGGCGATTGGTGGCCTACGTGCCCCAGGAGCCCTTTTTGTTCGCCGCCACCATCCGCCACAACATCACCTTCGGCATTTCGGACGTGACCGAAGCGGCCCTGGATCGGGCCATTCAGCGGGCCGCGCTGGCGGAAACGCTGGCCGGCTTCCCCCGGGGACTGCAAACGGTGGTGGGAGAAAAAGGGATCATTCTCTCCGGCGGCCAAAAACAGCGCATCGCCTTGGCCCGGGCCCTGCTCCGAGACGCCCCCATTCTGCTGCTGGACGATCCCATCAGCCAGGTGGACGCGGCCACCGGCGCCACCATCATCGACACCGTCCGCTCTCTGGCGGCGGAACGGACGCTGATCATCGCATCCCACCGGCTTTCGGCGGTGCGTTTCGCGGAACGGATCGTGACCCTCCAGGAAGGGCGCATCGCGGAATCCGGAACCCACGCCGAGCTGATGAAGGCCGACGGCTATTACGCCCGCACCTACCGGCTTCAGGAAATCGCGGAGGAATGGCATGACGCATGAGGCCGCCTATCACGAAGAACGGCTGGAAAAACATTACGACGTCCGTCTGCTTCGGCGGCTGATCCCTTTTTCCAAACCGTACCGCAAACCGCTGATGGGGGCCATTCTGCTGGCCATGCTGATTTCCGGCATGGAGTTGGCCATGCCCATCGTCATCAAGGAATCGGTGGACCGGTACATCGTGCCGCCCCAGGTTTCCGAAAGCGGCGGAGAGCCCACCCGCTATCTTCGCGTCTCCCCGGACGATCCCGCCGCCGCGCCGGTGATCCGCAAATATCCGGACCTGTTCCGGGAAGCCGAAAACGGCAATCTCCGGATCGCCCTTTCGGACGTGGAGGGGCTGAGCCGGACGGAACGGACCGCTCTACGTCGGGGCGACCTGGAAGGCGTCCTGTGGGCCGCCCTGCTCTATTTCGGACTGGTGGCGGCCGGCTTTGGTCTCAACTACGTTCAGGTGCTGTTGATGGAGCGGGCCGGCCAAGGGATCATGCACGGCCTGCGAATGACCCTGTACCGCCACATCCAGAACATGGCCCTCTCCTATTTCAACCGGACGCCGGTGGCCCGGCTGGTGACCCGCAACACCAACGACATCCAGAACATGCACGAATTTTTTACCTCGGTGATCGTTTTCGTGTTCAAGGATCTCATTCTGATCATCGGAATCGCCGCGGTCATGATCAGCATTCACGCCCCGCTGGCGCTGGCCTGCCTCTCGGTGCTGCCGGTGGTGGTCTTGGCGGCGGCCGGTTTCGCCCGGTTCGCCCGGGACGTGTTCCGGACCCTGCGGATCAAAACGGCGGAGATCAACACCCGCTTCGCAGAAACCATCGCGGGCATCCGGGTCATCCAGACCTTCCGCCAGGAGGCGGCCAACGCCGGGGAGTTCTGGCGGATCAACAACGAATATTATCAGGCGGGGATGCGGCAGGTGCGGGTGTTCGGCATCTTCATGCCGCTGATCGACCTGCTCAACCTGACGGCCTTGGCCTGCGTCATTTATTTTGGGGGCCAGGGGGTTTTGGACGAATCCATCAGCCTGGGGGCCCTGGTGGCCTTCATCGCCTACATGCGATTATTTTTTCGGCCCATCCGGGAAGTGGCGGAAAAGTACAACATCCTGCAGAACGCCATGTCCTCCGCGGAACGGATTTTCCTGATCCTGGACACCGACGAGCGGATTTCCGCGCCGAAAGCGCCGAGGGCGGTGGACGCGCCGATCCGGACGGTGGCGTTTGACCGGGTTCGGCTGCATTACATCCGAAACGAACCGGTGCTCAAGGGCGTCTCCTTTCGGGTGGGCGCGGGGGAAAAGGTGGCGCTGGTGGGACCGACCGGCTCGGGAAAGACCTCCCTGGTGAACCTGATCGTCCGGTTTTACGACGCCACCGGCGGCCGGGTGAAGATCAACGGACGGAACGTGGCCGACTGGGACTTGCGCGCCCTGCGGTCCCGCATCGCGGTGGTCAGCCAGGACCCGTTTCTCTTTTCCGGGACGGTTCGGGACAATATTGTTCGGGGAAACGGGGACATTTCCGATGCGGAACTGGAGCGGGTGGTGGACGCGGCCCGGTGCCGGGATATGGTGAACCGCCTGCCGGAGGGACTGGACACGCGACTGTCGGAGAGCGGGTCGTCCCTTTCCAGCGGAGAGCGTCAGCTCATTTCCATCGCCCGCGCCTTCGCCCGCGATCCCGACCTGATCATCCTGGACGAGGCCACTTCCTACATCGACTCCGAAACCGAGGTCTACATCCAGGAAGCCATCGCCGAGTTGACGAAGGATCGAACGGCCATCGTGGTGGCCCACCGGCTGTCCACGGCGCGAGACGCGGATTCCATCGTGGTGCTGGTGGACGGCCGGGTGATCGAGAGCGGCCCGCATTCGAAGCTGATGGAGGAGAAGGGGTTTTATTATCGGTTGCACCAGTTGCAGGGGGATGGGGCGAAGGCCATGAGTTTAGGGAAGACCAAAGCCCCAGCATAAATGGCCGCCCCCATTCCTGAGACGAAAAAAGGATGGTGTTATTGACGGAAAACCTGCACATTGATAATAATTTATGTGCCACCCCCTTAGGATCCAAGTTTCGCCACCCAGCCGAATTGGAAATCGAAACGGGCCATGAAAATATACATGGACATTTGTTGCTTTAATCGGCCTTTTGATGACCAGTCTCAGCTTCGGATCAAATTGGAATCCGAGGCAAAATTAATGATTCAGGACGGAATCCGATCCGGACGTTTTGAACTGGCATGGTCCTATGTCTTAGACTTTGAAAATGAAAACAATCCGTTCGAAGAAAGAAAGGCCCAAATTGAAAAATGGAAACTTTTATCAATTATGGATACCGAAGAAACCGTTGATGTCCTGAATCATGCAAAGGATCTGGCTCATCTTGGAATCAAAAAACTGGACGCCCTCCATGTTTCTTGCGCAATTTTTTCGGGTTGCGATTTTTTCATAACGACCGACGATAAGGTTTTGAAGAAAAACCCCCTCGTCAAAGGGATCGAAATCGTCGATCCATTTTCCTTTATCAAGGAGACGGAAAATTGAAGATGACCAATACTGAAATCAAGCTGAAAGGGCTGAAAGCTTTAACGGAGTCCTTGGGATTGGTGGATGCGGAAAGGTTTATTGCGCTGATTCAGCAAGAACCCTTTGACTATACGAAGTGGCGGCAGGGATTGTTTGAAGACGCAAGCATTGAAGAGATCAGTCAGAAAGCAATGGAATTGAGGAATAAGCGAGTGAAAGAGGCAACTCGAGCGGAATTCAAATAAATTTTGGATTGTGTTCCAGCAGCCGGGGGATGAGTTGGAATAATCACATGCAAAGCTCTACGGATGACCGGATGAAATGAACGAAGCCGCCAACTGCCGAAAATATGTCGTGCCCAAGCTCAAGGTGGCGGGGTGGGATGATCCCCCGTACAGCATTTCGGAGCAGCGGACCTTCACGAATCCCAAGGGCCGAATCCGCATCGTGGGCGGAAAAATCATCCGGGAGAAGCGGAAAACCAAAGGAACAGTTCATGCCCATCTCCCTCAAACGCGCTTACAAATTTTCGTCCCCGGACGACGGCTATCGGGTCCTAGTGGACAAAATCTGGCCCCGGGGCGTTTCCAAGGAGGACGCCGCGCTGGACGAGTGGAAGAAGGACATCGCGCCTTCGGACGATCTTCGGGAACAATTCCACGACGGAACCCTTTCCTGGGGCGATTTCCGGAATCAATATCT
>JBKHDD010000039.1:0-30282 GCA_046541515.1 Desulfococcaceae bacterium | reverse complement strand
AACGAGCGGCCGAACCGGTGTTCTCGAGTAACGCATGTCGCATTCCTTTCGTTAAGATTCCTGGGAACCATGCCGCGAAAGCCTTTTCCGCCTTTTGGCTGAAAAAGGATGGGATGAAGAGCAAGGATGTCCTCGCGACACTTCATCAATTTCGTTCAGAAATAGAACAGTCCGGGGGACGAATCAACGGAAGGGAGGGAAACCCCCGTGAATCGGGGAGAAAGATCAGGGAAAAACTGTAGGCCGGGGATTGCGAATCGCCTTCGCGGGTCCGCGCGAAGCCTTCAAACGCGGAAGCCGGAGATGTTCCGGGCGCGAGAAAAAGGGCCGGGATGAACCGATTATCGATTTCGCGGCGGCGGGTGGGCGTCGGATCGACGCCCATGGAAAATTGGGGAGAGGCTATTTGGCGGCGTTCATCCCGTAGGGTTTGGGCGTGGTCACGGCCGCGGCGTCTTTGCGCTGTTTCACCTCGTCCCATTCGTCCATTCGACGGGCCGATTCCATAATGATTTCCATGGTGTTGATCTCCTTCATGCTCCGTTGATCGAAATCCAGCACGCAGTCGCGGTATTCGAAGGAGCCCTCTTTCCAGAAAAACAGTTCCAGAACCGCCTCCTGGACCTGTTGCTGAATTACGTTCCGGAGAACTTCTTCGTCGATAAAATTCATGGAAAGGAGAACTTCGCCGAGCATTTTGTCCTGTCGCTTGGCGGTGGACAACGCCTGCTTGAGCCGTTTGCCGGAGATCATGCCGTTGTTGTGCAGGATCTGGCCGATTCGCAGGCCGTTGCTGTCGCTGGCGGCGATGATGTTGCCGTTATTCAGACAGATGGTGCTTTTGAAATGTCCGCGGGAAAGCTGAAGAAGACCGGTTTTCTCCTTGGAGGCCAACATTTGCAGAACCGTGGCCAGATCGATGGATTCCAGATTGCCCCGAAAGTCGAGCGTTCGGCTGTTGTTGAGAAATTTGATGGAAAGGCGAAACGGATTCCAAAAAAGGTGCTGATCCCGGATGTTCCAGGATTTTATGGCCTTCTCCCGGGCGTCCTCCTTGGGGCCGCTCGCGCCGCACAGGCAACGCACGGAAAAGCGACCGTCGAGATAGGAGCCGACGGACATCCAGATGCGGCCGCAAAACGGGCATGGCTTGAATTCCTTGATGGGATGGGAGTCGGGCTGCGTGACTGGCATGAAAAATGGACCCTTTCCGGTTGTCTTGCCGTTGCCTATGCGTGAGGAGGACGCGGGACGAGAAGTGTCGATGCCGGGTATGCGCCCTCAATTTATGGCCAACTTGTTCCGAAAAGTCAAGAAATGGCCGGAACGCCGTCATCCGTCCGTCATCCCGAGGCTGATTGGCATTTTTTCACTGTTTTGGGAGAAATCATCTGCGGCTCGGCATCTTTTTTAACCGACGAATTGCTTTGAAGCAAATATCATGCCGAGATGAATTCGGGCCGATCGGGATACTGGATTGGGGGGATGTTTACCGGACGGAGCGGTACAAGTGCGGCATTCCCGTTGAGTGTAAATTAAAGAGCGGTTGTTTGTTTTGGTTTTTCCGACAAAACGCGGAGCTCTCCCCTCAAAATTGGTAGACTTGGCGGGATGGGATGGGGCCGTCCGGCTTCGACAAAACCTTACGATCCGGTCTTTGCGGACTTGGAACCCGACTCCCGTTTCGCGGCTACGGGTCGATCTGGTTTGCTCCCCGGGACGTTTCGTGGTATGGCGGGCGAAAAAAAACGGCGAGTTGCCTCTTGCGGGGGATGGAATGAAAATTTATACGGGGGGCGGAGACCGGGGAAAAACGAGTCTCTTTAGCGGAGAGAGGGTTCCCAAACACGCGGAGCGGGTGGAAGCATACGGGGAGGTGGACGAACTCGGCGCCTTTTTGGGCGCCCTGGCCGGCGCGCTCCCGGAATCGGCGGGGGATCTTCGGGAGGAAATTCGGCGCTTCCAGGGGGACCTCCTGACCATCGGCGCTTTGCTGGCGACCACGCCGGATTCCCCCGCCCTGGAAAACCTTCCGCCCATGGACCCCGCCCGGGCGCGGGCGGTGGAAGCGGCGGTGGACCGAATGGAATCGGAACTGCCGCCCCTGAAATCCTTTTTATTGCCCGGCGGCGCCTCTCCCGCAGTGTGGGCGCACTTGGCGCGGACCGTCTGCCGGCGAGCCGAGCGCCGTGTGATTAAGCTCTGCGAGGGATACGGCGGCCGGATTCCCGAACACCTGGAAACCGCCGTGGTCTTCCTGAACCGGCTATCCGATTATCTTTTCGTTCTGGCCCGCCTGTGCAACCAACGCGCGGGGGTGGGCGACGTGCCTTGGACGCCCTGAGACATGGGATCCTCCGCCTCCGTCTGGACCGCCAAGTTGCGGGAACGCCGATGGCTTTGTCGCCCCACCTTCGAGGCGGTCTTCTCCCTTCCGACCGGTTTTGATTTCGAACCCGGCCAGCATGTCCGTTTCCGTTCCCGCCGGCTGGAACGCGAATATTCGATGGCTTCCGTCCCGGCGGACGGGGAACTCCGCTTCTGCGTCCGAGACGTGGGCGTCGGCCGGTTTTCCTCGGTCCTGGCGAAGGCGTCCATCGGGGAGGAATTCTCCTTCACCGGCCCCCACGGGTATTTTCGGTTCCGGCCTTCGGCCCGCGTCCCCCTTTTCGTGGCGACCGGCACCGGGGTCGCCCCCTTCGTGGCCATGGCCCGATCGGGCGTCTCCGACTTTTGGCTGGTCCACGGAATTCGTACCCCTGGCGAGCGGTTTTATCGGGACCTTTTCCAAAAATCGGCTCGTCGATACGTGGCCTGCATATCGGGTCCGAAGGGTTCCGGTTTTCCCGCGGGCGCGTTTCCCGGCCGGGTGACCGATTACCTGGCGGCGCACCTGCCAATGGGCCGCTATGACGCCTATCTGTGCGGCCGAGGGGAAATGATCCGAGACGTCACCCTCCTGCTGGACGAACGGTTTCCAGATTCCCGGGTCTTTACGGAAGCCTTTTTCTGAGAGATTCGCCTTGGCGTCGGCGGCTTTTGCGCCTTTTATCGCCCATGGTTCGTTGCCGCCCCGGCGCGCCATCGACCGTGACGCCGCTTTACCCACCTTTTATCGCCCATGGTTCGTTGCCGCCCGGAGGCCTAAAACCAAATCGGAATCCGGTATCTCTCGGCCCGATCCGGCGGCAGGCCCGCGCGGTCCATTTGAACCGCTTCCGGCAAGGCCGCCAGAATGTCCCGAGCGGTCATCCCGTCGGGTCCAATGGCTTCGGCGGCCAAGTCCCCGGCAAGGCCGTGCAGAAAAACGCCCTTGTCCACGGCGTCCGCCGGTTTCATGCCCAGCCCCGCCATCGCCGCGATGGCCCCGGTCAACACGTCGCCCGCCCCCGCCGTTCCCATTCCGGCGTTTCCGCTCAGGTTAAACCGGATCCGTCCGTCCGGCCCGCCGATCTGGGAATGAGCGCCTTTCAGGACGATGGTGGCGTCGAGGGCTTTGGCGGCTTCGGTGAGAACCCCGATTCGATCCGAAACCACCGCTTCCACCGATTTTCCCGTCAAGCGGGCCATTTCTCCGGGATGCGGGGTCAAGATGGTTTCGGCCTTCCGGTTTTTCAAAATTTCCGGATGGGCGGAAACGGCGGTGAGGGCGTCCCCGTCCAGCAACAGCGGCCGGGGGATTTCCGAAGCCAGTTCCCGAACCAGCCCCTGGGTTTCCTCGTCCAGGGACAGTCCCGGCCCCATGACGACAAAGTCCGCGCGGCCCGCCATGTCCAGCAGTCGGCTCCGGTTTTCCGCCGCGATGGTCCCGTCGGCGGTTTCCGACTGGGGAGCGAAGACGATCTCGGGTCCCATGCCGCCGAGCACCGGAACGATCGATTCGGGGGCGGCCAGCCGGGAATAGCCGCCGCCGGATTTCAGGAAGGCCATGGCGGAGAGATGGGGCGCGCCGTAGTAGCTTCCCGAACCGGCGATGAACAGCGCGTCGCCGAAGCCGCCCTTGTGGCCGTCGGGATCCCGGAACGGGAGGGGCGGCGGATCGTTGATCCGCAGCTTCAGCGTCTCGTCGTCGTAAAGGGCCGGCGGAAAGGAGATGTGGGTTGCCCCCAACCGCCCGCCATGGGCGGCGCCCGGGTAGAGCAGGTTTCCGATTTTGGGGAGACCGAAAGTGATCGTCGCCCGGGCCTGAACCGCCACGCCCATGATTTGGCCGGTGTCTCCGTGGATTCCGGAGGGAATGTCCAGGCTCAGCACCGGCTTTCCGGCGTCGTTGACGGCTTGGATCACTTCCCGATAGCGGCCTTCCACCTCCCGATCCAGCCCGGTGCCGAAAATGGCGTCCACCACCTGATCTGCCGCCTTCAGACCGGCGACGATGGATTCCGGGGAATCCATTTCGCGGGCCGCGAGGCCCAGGTTGCGGACGATTTTCCAGTTCAAGGCGGCGGCCCCGCCGTATTTTTCGGGAGAAGTCAGCAGGACCACCTCCACCGACCCGCCGGCGGAATGAATTTTTCGGGCCACCACCAATCCGTCGCCTCCGTTGTTTCCCCCGCCGCACAGAATCACCGTTCGACGGTTTTCCAGTGGAAATTCTTTCCGCAAGACCCGGAACGCGGCATGGCCCGCGTTTTCCATCAGGATCTCATCGGCGATCCCGAAATCTTCCATGGCACGACGATCCATTTCCCGCATTTCCGCCACACGACTTACCTTCATGGGGCCTCCTTTCTTTTTGCGGTTTCGGAGCGCCTAGATCGAGAGGCGGGAAATTCTACCCCCCGAATACTCCGTTGAACCCATTGACCTCTTCAAATTTGGGCCGCTAGTGTGGATCGGTTTTAGAGCAATTGTAGAATAAGAATTTTTCCTCAGTCTTTCGTTCGGTTCCTCAAAATCCTTAAAATTCACCAATTTTCAGTTAATTTTGGGCAATTCATTTGGGCGGGAAAAAGTTCACAGATTTATTTCTTCGGTTCGATCAATTTCCACCCATGAAAAGGGAATGCCCTTTTTCGATCACGAAACGGAATTACTGGAATTTAAGGAGGTTGTCATGAAAATCCATCGGCTTCTTCTGATGAGTCTGATCGCGGCATCCATTTTGGTCCCGGCAATGGCCGTCGCGGAACCGGCCCTGGAATGGGAGCCGAGCACCGGCGAAGTAATCGGATATCGAGTGGTTTACGGGACGGTCCCAACGGAACTTTCCCAGCAAAAAGATGTCGGGAACGTCACCCAATATTCACTGAACAATTTGTCGCTCAAGGACAGCACCACCTATTACTTTGCGGTCCGGGCCTACAATGACAGTGGCGAGAGCCCCGATTCCAACCACATTAGCTGGACGTCCGGCGATTCCACGCCTCCGATGCCCCCCCAAGGCGTCGTGGTGGAATAATTGTGGCGAAAAAGGAGAAAAATCATTATGTATTTCAAAAAAAAGGCTTGGATTGCAATTCTTCTTTTGGCCTTTTTTTGGGGCGGCGTTGGAAATGCCTTCGGCGGCAGCGCCACCCTGAACTGGACGGCCAACGAGGAATCGGACTTAAATGAATATCGGGTTTATTTTGGCGAAAGAAGTCGAAATTACGGACCTTATATCCCGGTGCCTTCCGGAACCCAATACACCGTCGAGGGGTTGGAAGCCGGGAAAACCTATTATTTCGCGGTAACCGCCGTGGACACCTCCGGGAACGAAAGCGGATTTTCCCGGGAGGTATCCAAAACCATCGCCGCGGCGGCGGATACGGTGGCGCCGGATATCCAGATTCTTCAACCCACCGACGCCGAATTTTTCATTGCCCAATCCCCAACGATCAGTCTGGCCGGTTCGGCCTCCGATAATGTGGGCGTCACCGCTGTTTCCTGGTCCACCGATACCGGGGCCAGCGGCCAGGCCAACGGGACCACCGCCTGGGAGATTCCCGATCTGAGTCTTTCGGCCGATCAGACCACCATTACTGTTGCCGCGTTGGATGAAGCCGGCAACCGGGCGGAAAGTTCGATTTTGATTTCCTATGCCGATAGCCGTTCGGCGTTTTCCGTGTCCCAGGTTCAGGCCGCCAGCGGAAAAACCTACACGATCCACTCGGGTCTGGCAAATGGAGAAACCTCCTATGTTGACCGATCCTATTCCTATTCCCAGCTCCCTGCGGAACTTCAAGGAAGCCATTACATCCGAACCGCAAACAACGACAAAGGATCCAACGATAGTGGTTTCGTCCGATTTATAATTTCCGAGGATGCCGCAGTTTTCATCGCCCACGACGACCGGATTACGACGAAACCGGATTGGTTGAATTCATTTTCCGATACCGGCATGGACCTGATCAGCGCGGACAAGCCGATGAGTCTTTTCAAAAAAAAGTTTCCCTCGGGAGAGGTGGTCCTTGGCGGAAACGTGATATCGCCCGCCAATTGCAATATGTATACGGTTGTGGTGCGCCGGGGAGGCATGGCGCCCGATTCGGAACCCACTCCAGAGCCCGAACCTGAACCCGAACCCCAGCCAGAACCCGCTCCCGAACCGGGTGACATCGCCCTGGCCGTGCGTGAAGTCCGGGCCGCCAGCGGAGAAGATTACATCGCCGTGACTGGCCTTCAGGACGGAGAAACCAGCTATTTGGACCGTTCCTATGCCTACGACGAAGTTCCGGGCAAACTTGTTGGAGGTGTTTATATACGGGTGGCCAATGACGACAAAACCTCCACCAGAAACGATTTTCTGCGTTTCAATGTGTCCCAAGGGGTGGATGTTTACGTCGCCCACGACGATCGAATCACAAGAAAACCGGATTGGTTGGGCTCCTTCTCCGATACCGGCATGGACCTGATCAGCGCGGACAAGCCGATGAGTCTTTTCAAAAAAAAGTTTCCCTCGGGAGAGGTGGTCCTTGGCGGAAACGTGGTGTCTCCCGCAAACTGCAACATGTATACGGTTGCGGTGTTGCCGGCGGCTGGGGCGTCCGGTCCTGATCCCGAACCGGGAGACATCGCCCTGGCCGTGCGTGAAGTCCGGGCCGCCAGCGGAGAAGATTACATCGCCGTGACTGGCCTTCAGGACGGAGAAACCAGCTATTTGGACCGTTCCTATGCCTACGACGAAGTTCCGAATGACCTTGTTGGAAGTGTTTACGTCCGAACGGCCAATGACAACAAACTCTCCAGCGGCAATGATTTTCTCCGGTTTTCCATCACCCGGGATGCCGTGGTGTATGTCGCCCATGACGACCGGATTCGCGGCAAGCCCTCCTGGATGCTTGATTTTTCCGATACCGGCATGGACCTGATCACTGCGGACGTGCCCATGAGCCTGTTCCAAAAGCGCTTTTCAGCCGGTGAGGTTGTTTTGGGAGGGAATGGCGCGACGAGCGGGCAAACCAACAATTACACCGTAATTGTTGGTTCGGAATAGCTCCCTTTGGCCTTTGATTCATGGCGTCGCCATCGGGGTTCGTGCCGACCGCGACGCCCATTGAAGGAAGAAGGGTAGCGAAGTGCCACCCATGCCCACGTTCCTCTGCCGCACCATCTCCCCGGACGGCCGTTCGATTTCCGAGCGGAAAGTGCCGGCGGCTTCGGCCGCCGGCCTTCGTCGTCAATTGGAATCCGATGGCCATTTTGTCCTGGACGTGCGTCGAACCGACGGCGGCCCGGGGATCGCCTCGGTTTTCCGTCGGACCCCCGGGCGCGAAAGTGGCGACTTAATCTCCTTTAATCGGGAATTCGCAGTCCTGCTCAAGGCGGGTCTCCCCGTGGTCGGCGCGCTGGACGCCGTCATGGAGCACCGGGGCGAGAACGCGGGCGTCCTGGGCCGTTTCCTCTCCCAGGTCCGGGGAGATGTGGCCGCGGGACTGCCGCTGTCCGACGCGGTCGCCAAGCATCCCGTTTCACGGCTTTACGTGGCCACGTTGCGGGCCGGCGAACGCAGCGGCGATCTGGTTTCCGCCCTGGAACGGTTTCTGGCGTATCGAAAGAAAGTCGCCGAAGTTCGGCAACAGGTGGTCGCGGCCTCGGTCTATCCCATCATTCTTGCCGCAGTTTCCGCGTTTACCCTTTTGTTTTTGCTGTTTTACGTGGTTCCGGCGTTCGCCGGTCCCTTTGCCGACGCGGGGGCGGACCTGCCCGGTCTAACGCGGGCACTTCTGGGATTCAGCGAAGCCTTGCGATCCCGCTATTCATTTTTTCTTCTCGCTTTGGCCGCCTTGTCGGCCGGCGGTTTTTTTCTGTGGCGGACGGAAAGCGGGCGGCGGATTCTGGACCGCTGGAAATTGTCCGTTCCCGTGCTGGGCACGTTGTATTTTCACTACGCCGCCGCCACGTTGACCCGAACCCTGGGCACCGTGTTGTCGGGCGGCACCCCCCTGGTGGAATCTCTTCGGGTGGCCGGCGGCGTCCTGGACAACCGCCATTTGAATGAGAAATTTCATGCGGTGGGCAAGGCCATGGAGCAGGGGGAGCGGTTCGCCGATTCTCTCCGGCGAACGGGGGCCTTGCCCGGCCTGGCGATTCGAATGATCGACGCCGGAGAGGGCGCAGGGGCGTTGGGACCGGTGCTGGAGGATGTGGCCGATTACTATGACGCCGACGTGAACGCTCGGCTGCGGATGCTGACCGCCGCGGTGGAACCGGCCCTGATGATTCTCATGGGCGGACTCATTGGCCTCATCGTCCTGGCCATGTATCTTCCGATTTTTCAACTGGCGGGAACCATTTCATGACGCAGACGGAAAAGATGGACGTCGGTCCCGCCAAGAATCGCCAGCAGTGCCGGTTCGGCCAATGCGCCGTGGATCTGGGATTCATCGACCAAGAGACTCTGGACCGAATCAATTCCCGGAAGGGGATCACCAAGCAGCGGATTGGCCATCTCTGCGTGCAGGAAGGGCTGATGACCGCCGAGCAGGTGGCCCGGGTCGTGGCCCGCCAGAACTGGTTTCCCTACGTGGAACTCCCGGATGCGCCCGATCCCGAACTGCTGAAGCGGTTTCCCGCGGATCGGATGGTTCGGCACCGGTTCGTGCCGGTGGGCGAAGAGGACGGCGCGCTGGTTGTCGCGGTGTCCCGGCCGCGAGACGCGATTCGCTTCCTGGACGAGTTGGAAGTGATCGTCGGCCAGCCGGTGACCCTGGCGGTCGCCAGCGAGGAACGGATCGACGCCGTTCTCCAGGGCGTCGAGGAAAACCAGAGCGCCCTCGATTCGGTTTCCGGCGACATGCGCGCCGCCATGGCGGGCGAAGCGGATTCGGGAGATGACGTCCTTAGCCTGGAAACCGTTCAGGGCGAGGAAAGCATCACGGTCCGGCTGGTCCATTCCACGCTGCTGGACGCCGTCCGGAAAGGAGCCAGCGACATCCACATCGAAACTGGACGGTCCGGCGTTTTGATCCGCTACCGGATTGACGGCATGTTGTATCAGGCCACCGATCCCCTGGGTTCCGATCACCAGGCCCCGATGATTTCTCGAATCAAAGTCATGTCCGAACTGGACATTTCCGAGAAACGGATTCCCCAGGACGGCCGGTTCAAAATTCGGTACGCGGACCGGACCATCGACTTCCGGGTGTCCATTCTTCCCACCATCTTCGGGGAGGACGCGGTCATCCGGATTCTGGATCGGGAGGGGATTGCGGCCGGCGCTCGGGAGGCGTTCCGGCTGGGGCCCCTCGGGCTGCCCGAAATCGAACTGATTCGTCTGCGGCGGGCCATCCGCGCCCCCTACGGCATGTTTCTGATGACCGGCCCCACCGGCAGCGGGAAGACAACGACCCTCTATCGCGCATTGTCCGAGGTTCGAAGCAAAGACGTCAAGATCATCACCATCGAAGATCCGGTCGAATATCAACTTCCGGGCGTCACCCAGATTCAGGTCAACGAGAAGAAAGGTTTGACCTTCGCGCGGGGGCTTCGCTCCATCCTTCGGCACGATCCGGACAAAATTCTGGTGGGGGAAATCCGGGACGCCGAAACGGCGCAAATCGCCATTCAATCGGCGCTCACCGGCCATTTGGTGTTTACCACCGTTCACGCAAACCGTTCCTTCGAGGTGATCAATCGATTCACCCACATGGGAATCGCCGCCTTTGATCTGATGTCGGCGCTCAACTGCATCGTGGCCCAGCGGCTGATCCGAACCCTTTGCGAATGCAAGGAGCCGGAGGCGCCCTCGGAAGCCCTGCTGCTGGATTCCGGCCTTTCTCCCGAAGCCGGCAAAGACCGGCGGTTTTATCGGCCCGTGGGCTGCGACCGTTGCAAGGGGACCGGCTTCAAAGGCCGAAAGGCGATCATTGAACTGGTGGAACTGGATGACGACATGCGCCAGATGTTCGTGGATCGGGCCCCCTTGTCCGAACTGAAGGCCCGGGCCGCGGCCGGGGGAACGGTTTTTCTGCGCCAGGCGGCCCTGGCGGAGGTCTTTGCCGGAGGAAGCACCCTGGAAGAGGCCAATCGCATGACCTTCGCGGAGCCGGTTTCATGATCCAGACGATTTCGGAAAAAATGGGCCCCTGGCTGCGTTCCTGGGGCCACCGATTTCGGGAGCCCCGGTTCGGATTGGAAATTGCGCCGGAATCCATTCGGGGCGTTCGCCTGCGACCGGTGGAAGAGGGATGGGGGCTGGCCGTCGGCGCCGAGGTCGCGCTGCCGGCGGACGCGTTGGCCCTGGCTTTTCGCGGAAACGATTTCCCGGACGTCGACGCCCTGGGCGCCGCCCTTTCGGAGATGGTCGGACGCCTGGGAGCCCGAAACGCCAGAGTCGCCGCGGCGTTGCCCGACGCCCTGGTCAAGCTGCGGATCGAGCGGTTTCCGGCGTTGCCCGACGATCCCGTGGAAGCCCGCCGTCTGGCGGCCTGGCGGGTCGGCAAGGGGTTTGGGATGCCGGCCGAGGAGCTGATGGTGGACCTGTTTCCCCTGGGCTTGACGATGGAGGGAGAACCCGAGGCGCTGGTGGCCGCGGCGCACCGTCCCGTGATTGAATGGTACGAAGCGGTTTTTCGCGCCGCCGGCTTGGATTCCGAGCCGATTCTTCCCGCCGCCGTGGCGCGGTTCAACCTCCATGCCTCGGAAATGCCGGCGGAAGGAACCGTCGTCCTGCTGATTTTTACGACCGAATATTTTCATATGTTGCGCATGGAGGGAGGGCGTCTGGCGCGTTTTCAATCCCTCCGGGGCGGCCTTGCCGCCGGGCATCTGGCCCGGGACCTTTTTCTGGCGGCGGAACAATTGCGGGACGAGCTGGGCGATCAACCCATCGACGCGGTGTTCCTTGCGGACCCCGGCGCGCCCCTTTGGGAGCTGGCGCCCGCGTTGGACGGTCTGTTCGATGCCCCCATGACCATTCTCCGGGCCGATCGTCCGCTGAAGGGGGTTGCGCGTCCGAGGGAAGGAGAGGGGCCGAGCGCCGGGAGCCTGGGCGCGGCCATCGGCGCGGCGATTGGCGACCGGCTGACCGGAGGAGGGGTTCCGTGAAACCGATTCCGTTCAACCTGGCCACCCAGGCTCGTTTTCGGGGGCGATGGATTCGTCTGCTGTTTCTGGCCCTTTTCCTTTTCGGACTGCTGTTCACCGGCGGGAGTATCCACCGCGCCGCGCGCCTGGCCGAGAAGGTGGCCGCCCATGAAGACGATCTGCGTCGGCTTCAGAGCGAACGGGCGGAAAAGGAACAGTCCCGTCGCGCGAACAAAATGACCGTCAGCCAAGAGGAACTGGAGGCGACCCGCCGGCACGCCGAATGGATCAATCGCCGGATCGCCCAGGATCTGTTTCCCTGGTGCCGGGTGTTGGACGCCGTGGAGGACGGTCTGCCGGAAACGCTGTATCTGACCCGCGTGATCGGAGAAGAAGGGGGGCGTCGGTGGCGGCTTGAGGGATTCGCCGCTTCCCTGGAACCGGTCAGTGGCTATCTTCAAAAAAAAGAGGCGGCGGCCCTTTTCGACCGGATCGTGTTGGAGAACGTGGAGGTCGACCAGGAGAACGCGGAGGCCGATGGGCCGCCGCCGGTGGCGTTTGAGATCGAAAGCCGGCTCCAGCCCCGCCGGGTGTTTCCGCCGGAGGTGTACGGTCCCCTTTGGCGAACATTGCTACCCGAATCCAACGAGGGAAGAGAGATGGCGCCCGGGGATAAGATGGCGGCCAATGGATGAGCGACTCCAAACCCGCGCGAAAGCGGCCTTGCGGGAATACCGATGGGTCTGGTTGGCCTGGGCCCTGTTGATGGTGGCCGGAATGGCGATCCATGCCGGATGGGTGCGCCCCCGGGCGGAGGCCGCGGCGGAATTGCAACGGGCCTTTCTGGAAACCCGGCGGGAACTGGCCCGGGTGGTGGAGGCCGACAGCGCGGTGCGTCGGTATTTGTCCGCCAAGGAGGCGCTCCAGGTTTTTCGACGCGGGTTGCCCGAAGAGACGGCGCTGGAGACCTTGAACGCGGAAGTCCGGGAGCTGGCGGCCAAACACGGCCTTTCCTGGGAGCCTCGGCGATTTCGGCCGGAGGGCATGTCGGAGCTGGTGGTCTGGCGGTATGCGCTGGACTTGCGGCTTCGGGCCCCGTATCCTCGGCTGAAGGCCTTTTTGGCCGATTTGGGCAATTCCCCGTCGTTGTTTTGCGTGGAAGAATTCGCGCTTCTCAACCGGGCGAACAACGAGCCGCTGGCGGAGCTTCAACTTCGCCTGGTGACCTACGCCCGCGGGGGCATGGGCATGCAACCCCTTTCCGGCTGAGGACGACCATGGAAATGGCCCGAAAACGAAAACTGCTCATCGCCCTGGCGGCGCTGTTCGTGGCCTTGCTGGTCTATCGGGCGATGCATCCGTTTCGGCAGGCCCAAGTGGACCAATTGACCTACACCGGCGCGGCGGAACCCGGCGCCTCGTCGGTGGATCCCGGGCGCCTTGAGGTGATGCTTCGGCTTTTTGTGGAGCCGCCGCCGGTTTCCGGAGCGGTGATCGAGCCGGGGTTTCTAAAGCCGGTGCCGGGTCTCGACCTCACCCCTCCGCCGCCCCCCGATCCGGCGCCCGCCGCGCCCCCATCCGATCCGGCGTCCCCGCCGCCAGACCCCGGCGCCATCGTGGATCGGGAACTGGGCCGGTTTCAGGTGATCGGTTTTTTTATCCAGAAAGAGGAGGCGGCCCTTTTCCTGCAGCGGGAAAAGCAGGTGCTGGTGGTGCGGGAGGGCGACCTGATCGACGGGAAATATCGCGTGGTGGACATTTCCTCCCAAAAAATGACCCTTAGGGCCATTCATTTGGACGAGTTGGTTCATCTGGATTTGACCCAGTACCTCAACGCCTCGGAACGCGCCCGGCTGGCCGAGCTGGAAGGCGAATAGAAAGCGGAAGATGAAAAGAATCGGAACGGGGCGATGGAGACGGGTCCTCTGGCTTCCGCTGTTGCTGAACCTTTTGTGGGTGTGGGCCGGTTGCGTGGTCAACGACCGATACCTGACCAAGGGAAGAGAGCATGTGGCCCGCGGCGACTGGGACGAAAGCGTCCGGTTTTACCAGGAGGCGTTGGAACGGTATCCGGGCGACCCCGAAATTCGGCTGATGCTGAAAGGCGCGCGGTGGCGGTCTTCCCTGAACCGCCGGGCCCGGGGCGAGGCGCTGATGGAGCGGGGCCGCCACGCCGAGGCCATCGCCGAATTCCAGATGAGCCTGACCATGGACCCGTCCAACCGGAAATCGGCGGCGTTGCTGGAAACGGCCCGGCGGCGGCGGGCGGCCGAAATTCATCTGCGGGAGGCGCGGAATCGGCTCAAATCCCGCCAGTTCGCCGCGGCGCGGGAGGCCCTGGACCGTGCCCTGGAGGCCGATCCGGACAACGCCAAAGCGATTGAGCTGCTGGCCTACTACGAACGCCAGGAAAAGGACCCGCCTCGCTATCGGCTGCAACTCAAAAACGCCGATCCGATTTCCTTGAAATTCAAGAACACGCCGGTGCTGAACGTTTTTGAAATTTTGTCCACCCTCACCGGGGTGAATTTTATTTTCGACCGGGACGTCCAAGATGGGCGGGTCACCCTGTTCATGACCGACGTCTCCTTCGACAAATTCATCGAAGTGCTGCTGGGCACCGGCGGGCTGGCCGGGAAGGTGGTGGACGGGCAGACCATGATCGTCTATCCGGACACGCCGGAAAAACGGAGGGAATACCAGGACCTCCAGATTCGCACCTTTTACCTGGCCGACATCGACGCCGCCACGGCGGTGGCCCTGTTGACCAAAATTCTCAACCGGCAAGACATCATCGCCAACGAGGCGCTCAACGCCGTGGTGGTCCGGGCGCCCCGGGAAGTGGTGGAACTGGCCTCCCGGGTGATCGAGGCCAACGACCGGCCCCAGGCGGAGGTGATGCTGAACGTGGAGATTCTGGAGGCGAGCCGGACCACCATCCGCAATCTCGGGCTGGACATCAATCCGGATTCCGTCACCTTTGGCGTGTCGGAGTCGGGAAGCGACGAGGGCGGCGGCGCCTCCAATTTCGCGGGGCGAGTTTCGATGGACACCTTGGCCAGTCTGTCCAAGCAGGAGGTCCTGCTGTCGGTGCCCACCGCCACCCTCAATTTTCTTAAGCAGGACGGAGACACCCGGACCCTGGCCAGCCCGCAGATTCGGGTGCGCAGCGGCAAGCCCAGCCGGATTCTCATCGGCGAGCGGGTGCCGCTGCGGACCAACCGGCGGGTGGACACCACCGGCGTGGTTACCTTCGACTTTCAGTATTTCGACGTGGGCGTGAAGCTCAACGCCACCCCCACCATCAATCCCAACGGGGAAATTACCCTGGATCTCAAGCTGGAAGTCAGCTCCCTGGGACCCAACCTGGGCACGACGGACGACCCCCAGTTTTCCATCCGCACCCGCACCGCCGAAAGCATTCTGAGCCTGTACGACGGCGAGGCGGTGATCATCGGCGGGCTCATCAGCGACGACGAGCGGCAGACGTTTCAAGAAGTGCCGTTTCTCGGCGATCTGCCGGTGGTCGGCAAGCTGTTCAACAACGAGGACGTCAACGCCTCCCGCACCGACATCGTCATGGCCATTACGCCCATTATGTTGCGGGACCCCCAAATGCCGGGGATCGACGTGGCGCGTATCTGGTCCGGGCCGGAAAATCGGTTTGCCACGGAAGCGCCGTTCCAAAGCCGGGTGGAGGCGGAAAATCGGTTTGGGGACATCCCGGAACCGGGAGTATTCGACGCCGTGGAACGGCAGGAAACCCCGCCGCCGCCGCCTTCCCCCGATCCTTTCGCCGAATCCGAGCCCGTTCCGGAATCGTCCGGCGGCGCCGGGCGGATCGTGCTGCCGGATCTGGAGGTTCGCTGATGGGTTTGCCCGCCTCGCGGGAACGGGGGCTCACCTTGCTGGAGTTGACGGTGGCCATGATCATCCTCTCCATTCTGGCGGTGGGCATCCTGCCGTTGTCCGAGGTCGGCTATTGGCGGGCGCGGGAGGTCGAGCTGCGTCGGGCCCTTCGGACGATCCGCGACGCCCTGGACGAGTACAAGGCGTTGGCGGATCAGGGGAAGATCGCCGTGGACCCCTCGGAAAGCGGGTATCCGCCCGACCTGGAGTCCCTGGTGGAGGGGGTTCCGCTGACCGATGTGGAGGGAACCCAAAAGAAATTCCTTCGTCGCGTGCCCCGCGATCCCATGGTTCCCAGCGGAGAATGGGGGTTGCGTTCCTACGCCGACGATCCCGACGGCTCGGTCTGGGGCGGCCAGGACGTGTACGACGTCTATTCCACCAGCGACCGGGAGGCCCTGGACGGCACCCGGTATTCTTCCTGGTGAGCCGATGAGCGGCGAATGCGCTCCGCCCGTTTGGCCGGAGGGAGAGGGCGGCCGCAACCGGCGCGTCCGGGATGGCGGGTTCACGTTGCTGGAACTGATGATCGTGGTCGCCATCGCCGGGATTTTGGCGACCTTGGCCTTTCCCACGTTCCAGCGGCACGTGGTCCGCGCCCGGGAGGCGTCTCTGCGCAACAGTCTGTTCGTATTCCGGGATTCCATCGATCAGTTTTACGCGGACAAAGGCCGGTATCCCGAGGATTTGCGGGAGCTGGCGGAAGAGCGCTACATCCGCGCCATTCCAGAGGATCCGTTCACCCGTTCCCGCGCCACCTGGATAACGATTCCGCCCCCGGACGGTTCCGGAGTTTACGACGTGCACAGCGGCAGCCGGCTGGTTTCGCTGGAAGGCACGCCGTACAACGAGTGGTGACGAGGAGCCGAGGGAAGCCGTGCAAGCGTTTTTGAGAAATCCGGGGGCCGGGAGGAGATTCCGGGAAGCCGGGTTCACCTATCTGGCCGTGCTCGTCCTGGTCATGGTCATGGGCATCGCCCTTTCCGGAACGGGCCGGTACTGGTCCACGACCATGAAGCGGGAGCGGGAAGCCGAGCTGTTGTTCCGGGGCGACCGGATTCGCCGGGCCATCGAGGCCTACCATCGATTTGGCGGGTGGCCCAAAGATTTGGAGGAATTGGTGGAAGACCGGCGGGCGCCGGTGGTCCGTCGATTTCTTCGCAAAATCTATCGGGACCCCATGGCCGAGGATGGAAACTGGGTCCTCGTCAAGGGGCGGGGCGGCGGCATTCACGGCGTGCACAGCGCCGGCGATGACGTGCCGTTGAAAACCGGCAATTTTCCGCCCGGATACGAGCAGTTTGAATCCGCCGAAACCTACGCGGATTGGCGGTTCGTCGCCGGGCGGAACGCCGCGCCGGCCAAACCGCCGCCGGCGGAACCGGAAAACGAGGAGGCGTTTTGACTCTTTTAGGAAAAAAACAAGTGCGATTTTCCAACGGAGTGGCGAAGCGAGGAATCATCCTCCGCAAATTTCAATTTCTCTCGTTCCCAGGCTCTGCCTGGGAACCCATTCCCGGAGGCTCCGCGTCCCGCGCCCGAGACGGCGCGACGCAACTCGCGTTCCGGGACAGCGCCCCGCAACGAGGTGCTGGTTCCGGCAGATTCAATTCCGCAATTGGCAAAACGGGAAAAGCGCTCCGGGGCTTGAGCGTTTTCATTTTGGCTGTCGCGCTCCTGCTGGCGGCCGGAGGAACGGTTTCCGCCCAATCCATGGACGGCCTGGTGAATCAGTACCAAAAAGAATACGAAGAGGTGAAGCCCCGGCCGGGCAGCTCCGTGGGAACCGATTACAAGCTGGACCAGATCGCCATGGGCGCCCTGTACACGGTCCGCTCCCTTTCCATGCTCCACGACCAAAACGGCCAGATCATCCAAAACCAGCAAGCGCTCATGGAACGCCACGACCGGATGATCCGGCAGAACGACGAAATGGTTCGTCTGTTGCGGCGGTTGGTGGAGTTGCGGGAGGGGGCGGGAATCGTTGAATGATCCATCCGGCTGTGGGGGATAAATCAAAAATTACATTTTGGTCACGAATTCACCCACCGTCAGACCCGCAGCTCGAATAAGCCCCCGCAGAGTGCCTTTGGCGACTTCGCGATGATCCGGGGCGGAAAGGGTGGTTGTTCCCTCATCTCTGATCATGATGATATGGCTTCCCTTTCGTCGAACCACTTCCCATCCGAAAGATTCGAATATCCGCACGACCTCCCCTCCACTGAGGACGGGAAGCGGGGGCGGCATCATGCGGCGACTTCCACTTGGCGGGTTTCTATGGTCAGCGGAAGTCCCCGTTCCGCTCGGACCTGGATGCATTGATAGATGGCGTCCTGAATGTTTTCCAATGCTTCCTCCTTGGTGGCTCCTTGGCTGATGCAGCCCGGAATGGAAGGGCATTCGACGATCCAGACGCCGTCCTCGTCGCGGTCAATTGTTACGTTGAATTTCATGGGGATTCTCCCTTTTGGAACGGAAATGCATTTTGGCCGTTTGGGTCCTCCAAAACCCGGAAACAAAATTGAAACATTTTTTAGAAAAATCTACCTCTCACACCTCCGCCGCCAACCGCGCCGCCTGATCGATCGCCCGCTTGGCGTCCAACTCCCGCGCCACGTCCGCGCCGCCCACCCGGAAACATTCCACTCCGGCGGCTTTTAACGGGCCTTCCAGTTTCCGCAGCGACTCCTGCCCCGCGCAGATGACCACGTTGTCCGCCGGGAGCAGCTGCTTCTCGCCGTCGATTTCCACGTGCAGCCCCTCGTCGTCGATCCGCTCGTAGGTCGCGCCGGAGATCATTTTCACGCCCCGCTTCCGCAGGTTGATCCGGTGAATCCAGCCGGTGGTTTTCCCCAACTGCTTGCCCGGTTTGGATTTCTTGCGCTGGAGGAGCCAGACCTCCCGGGCCGCTTCTTCCGGCTTGGGACCGTCCGGGGACAATCCGCCTCGCTCCCGCAGCTCCGGATCGACGCCCCATTCTTCCAGGAACGCCGACGGATTCAAACTGGTCGGTTCTCCTTCGTGGGTCAGGAATTCCGCCACGTCGAAGCCGATGCCGCCCGCCCCGATGATGGCCGCCCGCTTGCCCACCGGCCGCTTTTCTCCCAGCACTTCCATGTAGGTGAGCACCTTGGGATGATCCACCCCCGGAATTTCCACCGCTCGCGGAACCACCCCGGCGGCCAGAATCACGCCGTCATATTCGCCTTCCAACAGCTCCGCCGCCGTAACCCGGTGGCCCAGCCTCACGGTCACGCCGGTCAACTCCAGTTGCCGGCGGAAATACCGCATGGTCTCGTGAAATTCCTCCTTCCCGGGAATCTCCACCGCGATGTTCAGCAGCCCGCCAATTTTCTCGGCCGCCTCGAACAGCGTCACATCATGCCCTCGACCCGCCGCGACGGTGGCGAAAGAAAGTCCAGCGGGTCCCGCGCCCACCACCGCGAACCGCTTCGGCGTTTCCGCCGGCCGGTAGACCAGCTCGGTTTCGTGGCAGGCCCGGGGATTGACCAGGCAGGAGGTCAGCTTGCCCTCGAAGATGTGGTCCAGGCAGGCCTGATTGCAGCCGATGCAGGTGTTGATTTCGTCGGCACGGTCTTCCGCCGCCTTGCGGACGAATTCCGCGTCCGCAAGGAACGGCCGCGCCATGGAGACCATGTCGGCGTCGCCCCGGGCCAGGACTTCTTCGGCCGTCTCCGGCGTGTTGATCCGGTTGCTGGTGATCAGCGGCGCGTCGATCTCGCTCCGCAACTTCGCCGTGACCCAGGTGAAGGCCGCCCGGGGCACCATGGTGGCGATGGTGGGAATCCGCGCCTCGTGCCAGCCGATGCCGGTGTTGATCAAATTGGCCCCGGCCGCGACCGCCGCCCGGCCCAGCGCCACCGCCTCGTCCCGGTTGCTGCCGCCGTCCACCAGGTCCAACATGCTGAGCCGGTAAATGAGGATGAACTCCGGCCCCGCCGCCGCCCGGACCCGCCGGATCACCTCCAGCGGAAAGCGAATCCGGTTTTCGAAAGACCCGCCCCAGCGGTCCTCCCGCCGGTTGGTGCGCGGCGCGATGAACTGGTTGATGAAGTAGCCTTCGGAACCCATGATCTCCACCCCGTCGTAGCCGGCGTCCCGGGCCAGGGCGGCGCATTGGGCGAAGGCGTCGATTTCGGCTTCCACTTCGGCATCGTTCAACTCCTTGGGGCGAAACATGTTGATGGGCGCGCGGAGCGGGGAGGGCGCCACCAGCTCCTCGTGGAAGGCGTAGCGGCCCGCGTGGAGAATCTGCATGGCGATCCGGCCGCCCGCCTCGTGGACGGCCCGGGTCACGATCCGGTGAGGTTCCGCCTCTTCCGCCGTATTCAGCTTGGCCGCGCCGGGATAGGCCCGGCCCACAGGGTTGGGCGCCACGCCTCCGGTGACGATCAGGCCCACGCCGCCCGCCGCCCGTTCGGCGTAGAAGGCGGCCATCCGGGCGAAGCCGTCCGGCGCTTCTTCCAACCCGGTGTGCATGGAGCCCATGAGCGCCCGATTGGGCAGGGTGGCGAAGCCGAGGTCCAGCGGTTTCAGCAGATGGGGGTAGGGCATGGCGTCCTTTCCAAATCCGGATGATGGGTTGAAGGCCGCTCCGATGGCCGGGGCGGCCCAAAGACCTGGAGCGGAGAAACGAGGCTTGTCCCGTATCCTATCGTCCCATCCTATCTCCGGGGACGGGGGAATGCAACCGATTCCGCTTCCCCCGGAATCCTGCTCCGGCTCGTTTCAACGCCGGTTTCCCGCCCATTCCGGGGCGCAATCAGCGTTTGCATTCCGATTCCGTGTGCGGTATGGATTCGGCTGAACCGACGGCATGACCGAGAGGAAAACCCGAGAGGGAAAAAAATAATGATGCCTGCTCGGATGGTCGACCGCCCGATTTTCGCCTCTCGGGCTGGGGCGATTCTGCTCTGGGCGCTCTTGTTCCATTGGCTTCCGGCCGCCACCGCCGCAGGGGGGGCGTTCGAGGAGCCCGATTTTACCGCCCTCAGCCTGGAAGAGCTGAAAAACGTCCGGATCACCTCCGCGACCAAATCTCCCGAACCGCTGACCCAGGTTCCGGCCGCCGTCTTCGTGATTACCGCCGAAGACATCCGCCGTTCCGGGGTCACCACCATCCCCGACGCCCTTCGGATGGCCCCGGGCGTTCAGGTGGCCCGTATCTCCGCCACGGAATGGGCCGTCAACATGCGGGGCCTCAATCAGCTGTTTTCCAACAAGCTCCTGGTGCTCATCGACGGCCGCAGCGTGTACAGCCACGTCTTTTCCGGCGTCTTTTGGGACGTGCAGGACATTCCCCTGGAGGACATCGAACGCATCGAGGTCATTCGGGGGCCGGGCGCGGCCCTGTGGGGGCTGAACGCGGTGAACGGGGTGATCAACATCATCACCCGGAACGCACGCCACAGCCGGGGAACCCGGATCACCGCTCTGGGCGGCACCGAGGAAGCGGTGGCCACCGCCCGGTACGGCGGGGCCGTCGGCCGAAACGGGTTTTATCGAATTTTCGCCAAAAGCTTCCGCCGGGGCGGCCTGTTTGAAACCGACCGGCGGATCTTCGAAGATCCCTCCCGGAGCGACTGGCGCTCCTACCGGGGCGGTTTTCGGTATGACGCCCAATCCCCCGAACTGGACAATCAGTACACCCTCCAGGGGGGGATCTATTCCAACCGGTTCGATTCCGATCTGACACTGCCGACCTTTACCCCGCCCTATTTTCGGGAATCGCAGGATGTCGCCCGGGCCACCGGCGGACACCTTCAGGGGCGCTGGACCCATCGCTTTTCCGACCACTCCGAAACGGCCCTGCAACTCTACTACGACTACTACCGAAGCGAGGTGGAAACGGCCGCCGTCAGCGTCCACACCGCGGACGTGGATTTTCAGCACCGGTTTGGACCCCATCCCCGTCACGAGCTGACCTGGGGGCTTAACGGCCGATTGATCACCGACGAGTTTGACGGCGGCTTCGAGGCAGATGCCCACCCGTCCGAGGAAACCTTCGCCTATTTGGGCGCTTTTTTGCAGGATCGCATTCCGCTGATCCCCGGCCGGCTGAACCTGACATTGGGGTCCAAGTTCGAGCATAACGAATTGACCGGGCTGGAAGTTCAACCCGGCGCCCGTCTGATGTGGACGCCTCCGGGCGGGCATTTTTTCTGGGGGGCGATCTCCCGGGCCGCCCGAGCTCCGTCCCGGCTGGAAACCGACGTGGCCACTCGGCCCCAAGTGTTGCCGCCCGGTTTCGCGGGCGTGGAGGAGCCCACGCTGGTGGAGTTCCGGGGGAATCCGGACCTGGACGCGGAAACCCTGATCGCCTACGAGATCGGCTATCGGTTTTCCCCGGCGAAAACGTTCTGGATGAGCGCGTCGGCCTTTTTCAACGACTACGATCGACTGATCACGCCGTGGCAGGCCGAACGCACGGAAACCGGACCGGGAGGCGTCGAGCTGCAACCCTTTGTCTACCGAAACGATCTGCGGGGAGAATCCTACGGCGTGGAGGCCTCGGCCTTCTGGCAGGCCGCCGATCCGTTGCGGTTTCAAGCGGCCTACACCTTTCTGGAAACCCGCATCGAAACCGGCTTCGCCAATCTGGACGCCGAGTTTGAAGCCCTTTTTTTTGAAGAAAGCCATCCCCGCAACCAGGTGTCCCTGCGCGGCACCTGGAATCTTCTGGAACCGCTCGACCTGGACCTCTGGTTTCGCTACGTGGACCGGCTGTCCGACGCCGACGTGGACAGCTACAACACCCTCGACGCCCGGCTGGCCTGGACGCCCCGCCCCGGACTGGAGCTTTCCCTGGTGGGCCAGAACCTGTTGCAACCCAACCATCGGGAGTTTTCCTCCATTCAGATTGAACGCGGCGTTTACCTGAAGGTCGACTGGGTGTTCTGAGGTCCCCCGTGATCGTCCAATCGCCTTTCCGACATCTCCGGCCGCCGGCCCTGGCCCTGATCCTGTTCATGGCCGCGACCTTTTCGCCGCTTTTTCCGGAAGCCGCCGCCCAGGAAACCGACGCGCTGGAGGGGGCCGAATACCGGGTGAAGGCCGCCTTCGTCTACCATTTCGTCCGGTTTACCCACTGGCCCGACGGGGCCTTCGAGCGGCCCGAGAGCCCGTTGATTCTTTGTGTGGCCGGCGAGCCGCCCGGCATCGAGGCGCTGTTTTCCCTGCGGGACAAACTGGTGCGGGGTCGCCCCATTTTGGTCCGCCGTTTCGCGCCCGACGAAGCCGCGGCCTGTCACGTCCTATTCGTGGGCATGGCCTCGCCGGAACGGGTGGCCCGGGCCATGGGCGCGGTTCGGAGAAAAGGGGTGCTGACCATCGGAGAGAGCGATGCATTCGTCCAGCAGTGCGGGATCATCCATTTTTTCCTGGAGGGAGATCACCTTCGGTTCGGGGTCAACCTTTCGGCCGCGGGCCGGGCCGAAATCCGATTCAGCTCCCAGCTTCTGATGTCGGCCGAAATCCTTCAGGACCCCGAAGCCTGCCCCCGGTCCCCATCCCGAACCCGGCCGGAGGAGGAGTGATCCGTGCGGTTCATCAAACCCTCCATCAAACACAAGCTCATTCTGATCATCATGCTCACCAGCGGCATCACCCTGTTGCTGGCTTCGGTGGCCTTCGTCACCCAGGAATTTCTCACCTTCCGGACCAACCTGACCGAAAATCTTTCCACTTTGGCCCAGGTGGTGGGCATGAACTCCGAAGGGGCCCTGGCCTTTGACGACCGGCTCACCGCCGAACGCCATCTTTCGGCTTTCCGGGCCCATCCGGGCATTTTGTACGCTTGCATTTACCGACCCGACGGCGAGGTGTTCGCCACCTACCGTGCGCCCGAGGCTCCGGAGAACTGGAAAGCGCCGCCGGTGGAGGATACCGGCCACCGGTTCGAGGGCGCCTTTCTGTACCTGTTTCAACGGATTCAGGTGGACCGGCAGATCATCGGAACGGTCTTCATCCAGCACGACCTGGGCGACATGCGGGCCCAGCTACGGAACTACATGGCCATCGTGCTGGCGATCATCGTGCTCGGCTTTCTGGTGGCCCTGATGCTGTCCTCCGTCCTGCAACGGATCATTTCCGCCCCCATCCTGGACCTGGCCCACACTGCCCGGGCCATCTCCATCCACAAGGACTATTCCATCCGCGCCCGAAAAACCAGCGACGACGAAATCGGCGTGCTCATCGACGGCTTCAACGAAATGCTGCGGGAAATCCAGTCCCAGGAGCGGGAACTCAAGGCGCACCGCGAGCATTTGGAGGATCTGGTCATCGACCGGACGGCGGAACTGCAGGACGCCAACGAGGCGCTTCGCCAGGCCAAGGAGACGGCGGAAACCGCCAACCGGGCCAAAAGCGAATTTCTGGCCAACATGAGCCACGAAATCCGAACGCCCATGAACGCGGTGCTGGGCTTCACCGAAATCCTTCACGGCCGTCTGGAAGACGAGGAGCTGCGGGGCTATCTTTCCTCCATCCGGTCCAGCGGGAAAAGTCTGTTGACCCTCATCAACGACATTCTGGACCTCTCCAAGATCGAGGCCCGGAAGATGGAGTTGCAGTACGAGCCGGTGAATCTGGAGAAGGTGTTCGAGGAGATCGGAGAGATTTTTTCGCTCCGCCTCAAGGAAAAAGGGCTCGATTTTCTCACCGAAATCGCCCCGGACGTGCCCGAAAGCCTGCTGATGGACGAGGTGCGCATCCGGCAGATCATCTTCAATCTGATGGGCAACGCGGTGAAATTCACCGACCAGGGGCACATCCGACTGTCGGCTCGAAAGGCCGACCGGCCCGAATCCCCGGGGAAGGTGGACCTGATGCTGGCGGTGGAGGACACCGGGATCGGGATTCCGACCTCGTCCCAGGAGAAGATTTTCGAGGCCTTTGGCCAGCAGAACGGCCAGAGCACCAAAAAATACGGCGGCACCGGCCTGGGACTCACCATCACCAAGCGGCTGGTGGAGATGATGGGCGGCGAAATCCGGGTGGAAAGCGAGGTGGACGCCGGCACCCGTTTCGAGATTCTGCTGCCCGGCGTAACCCGGGGCACGGCCCAGGTGAAATCGACGCCTTACGTGGCCCCGGAAAACGAACCCGAGGACATCGAATTCGAACCGGCCGTCATCCTGGTGGTGGACGACATCAAGGCCAACCGGAACCTGGTCCGCGCCTTCTTCCCCGCGGCCGATTTCCGGATTTTGGAGGCGGAGAACGGAGAGCAGGCGGTGATCCTTGCCCAGAAGGAGCGGCCCGACCTGATTTTGATGGACATCCGAATGCCGGTGATGGACGGGTGCGACGCCACCCTGCGCATTCGACAGGATCCGGCCGTTCGGGACATCCCCATCATCGCCATTACGGCCTCCGGGATGAAATCCGACCAGGAGCGGATCATGAGTTGCGGCTTCGACGGGCTTTTGACCAAGCCGTTTCAGCGGGCCGACCTGGTCCGGCGGCTCTCCCATTTCATCCCCTACCGAAGGCGCAGCGACGCGGCGGAGAACGAGGAGGGGGCGGAGAACGGCCCCGATCGGCCGCCGCTGACGCCCCCGCCGCCCGAAGCCTGCGAACGGGTGTCGGAGCTGGTGGCCCGGCTGGACGCGGAGTTTCGGCCGTTGTGGGAAAAGGCCCAGCGGACCGGCTTTTTCGACGACATCGCCGATTTCGGGGAGCGGATCGAGGCCCTGGGCGAGGAATTTCAACTGGAGGCGGTGCGGCGGTACGGGACCGATCTGGGAAACCAGGCCGCCAGCTTCGACATCGAGCGGATGAACCGGACCCTGGACGGCTTTCCCGATTTGGTGGAACGGGTTCGGTCCCTGGAGCGGGACGCCGAGAAGGAGATCGAGCATGGCTGAGGAGAAGCCCGATCGGGAGACCATCCTGATCGTCGACGACGTGCCCAAAAACATTCAGCTGGTGGCCAACATTCTGAAGGGGGAGGGCTACAGCCTGGCCTTCGCCCAGAGCGGAGAGAAAGCGCTGGACCTGACGGCCTCCGCGTCTCTGGACCTGATTCTGCTGGACATCATGATGCCCGGCATGGACGGCTTCGAAGTCTGTCGGCGGCTCAAGGCCGATCCGATCCTTCGGGAGGTGCCGGTGCTGTTTCTGACCGCCAAGACCGACACCGAAAGCGTGGTCCAGGGCTTCGAGGTGGGCGCGCAGGATTACGTGATGAAGCCGGTAAAGGAGACGGAGCTGCTGGCCCGGGTGCGGACCCATTTAACCCTTTACCGGACCCACAAGACCATGCGGGCCATGAATCGACGGCTGCAGGAGGAGATTCATGAGCGGCGGGCGGCCGAACAGCGGTACCGGAGCATGTACGAAAACGCGCTCCAGGGGATGTTTCAGACCACGTTGGAGGGGCGGATGGTCAGCTTCAACCCGGCCTTCGCCCGGATTCTGGGATACGAGGCGGCGGAGGAATTGATGGCGGTGGAGGACGTCTCCCAGGCGTTTTACGACCGGCCGGAGGACCGCAACGACATGCTGGAACGGCTGGAGCGGGACGGCTTCCTCTCCGATTTTGAGCTGAAGGTTCGGCGGCGGGACGGAGCGGCCGCCTGGCTGGTGGTCAACGCCCGGCTCGCCGAGGAAGAGGGCATCGGACGGATCGTGGAGGGCGTGGCCATGGATCAGACCGCCCGAAAGAAGGCCGAGGAGAAGCTGCGCCGCAGCCGGGAGAAGTTTCGCCACCAGGCCACCCACGACAATCTGACCGGGCTGTACAACACCCGCTACCTCTACACGGCCTTGGAGCGCCTGGTGACGGTGAGCGCCGAGGAGGAGCTGGTGTTTTCCCTGATTTTCATGGACGTGGACAATTTCAAGCGGGTGGTGGACACCTACGGCCACCTGAAGGGCAGCCAGACGCTCCAGGAGATGGCGGCCACCATCCAGTCCAGCCTGACGGAGCCGGCCTTCGGCGTGGCCTACGGCGGAGACGAGTTCGTGGTGGTGCTGCCGGATTTCGACAAGGAAGAGGCCATCCAGAAGGCCGAGGACATCCGCACCCGCATTCGCCAGACCGCCTACCTGACCGAGCACGGCCACCAGATTTTCATCCGGGCCAGCTTTGGCGTGGCCAGCTTCCCGGAAGACGCCAACGACGTGCGGGGCCTGCTGGCCTTGGCCGACAAGGCCATGTTCGACGTGAAGGCGGGCGGCAAGGACGCCGTGCGGGCGTCCAGCGACGAGGATTTCGGCGGAACGGCGGCCGAAACCGGCGAAGAAGACAACTTGGAAGGGGGTTCATAATGCGTGTTTTCCGGATCGGTCCGGCGTCGGTCTTTTCGTTGCTGGGGGCGGTTTTGCTGATGGCCGCTCCCGGATTGGCCCAAGACGCTTTTTCCCCATCGAAACCGGCCAAGAGGCCGGAGCGGATGCCCGGGGAGCTGGTGGTGAAATTCCAACCCGGGGTGGACGAGGCGCGGAAGGCGGAAATCCGTGAAGCGTTTGCGGGGATCCGGCTGCGGGCCACCCCCGGCGGGCTGGAGCGGTGGCAACTGCCCGAAGGCGTTTCTTTGGAAGCGGCGGTGGAGGCGCTTTCGGCGGAACCGGAAATTGACTTCGCCGAGCCCAATTATCTGTACCAGCCCCACGCCGTGCCCAACGATCCGCTGTTTGGCGAACTCTGGTTTCTGGAAAACCGGGGACAGGTGGTGAAAGGCTTTGTGGGGACCCCGGGGGCGGACATCTCGGCCCCGGCGGCCTGGGACCGGGAGACGGGCGATCCCGGGATGATTATTGCGGTGATCGACTCCGGCGTGGCCTTCGAACACCCCGATCTGGCAGGCAACGTTTGGACCAACGCCCGGGAGATTCCCGGCAACGGTTTGGACGACGACGGCAACGGCTACGTGGACGACGTGCACGGCTGGGATTTCGTGAACGACGACGCGAATCCGTCCGACTATTCCCGGGACTTGGCCGGGGACGGCCACGGCACCCACGTGGCCGGGACCATCGCGGCCCGGGGCGACAACGGCCAGGGGATCACCGGCGTGATGTGGCGGGGGCGGGTGATGGCCCTTCAGGTTTTCGATCTGTTCGAGAGCAGCTCGTTTTTCGACGCGCTGATCCAGAATTTCAACATTGCCGCCGCCCTGGAATACGCGGTGGCCAACGGCGCCCGGATCATCAATTGCAGCTTTGGCGGATCGAGCTTCAGCCAGGCCCAGTTCGAGGCGATTTCCATCGCGGATCGGGCCGGGGCGCTGGTGGTCTGCGCGGCGGGAAACGAGTCCCGGAACATCGACCAGAATCCGTCCTATCCGGCGGCCTACGATCTGCCCAACATCATCAGCGTGGCCGCCACCGACGAGCGGGACCGATTATCTTCCTATTCCAATTTTGGCGCCGTTTCTGTGGACGTGGCCGCGCCGGGGGGAAACAGCGGCTTCAACATTTTCAGCACCATTCCGCCGGAACGGGAGACGCTTTTTTTCGAGGATTTTGAATCGGGCCTGTTCCGCTGGAAGCAGGGCGGCACGTCTCGGGAGTGGTCGGTGGCCTTCGACCCGCGTTTCGGCTCCAGGGTGGCGCTGGATTCGGTGGGCGAATACGACAACAACGAGAACACCTACATCGAAACCCGGAACGCCATCGACGCGGAGGGCTACCGGGGGCTGCACATCCAGTTCCGGACCGCCTTCGAGCTGGAGGAGGATTTCGATTTTCTGGTGGTGGAGGGCTCCACCGACGGGATCAATTTTTCCACCGAGTTTCCGGTTACCGGATTTTTGACCGGCTTTTCCTCCGGGGTGGAACGGATTCTGGCCTGGGAGAGCGACCAGGATCTGGGCGGACCGTTTTACCTGCGGTTTCGGCTGGAGACGGACGAAAGCATTACCTTTGACGGCGTGGCCATCGACGATATCGTGCTGACGGGCATTCAGTGGGAATTTACGGGCGACGAGTACGATTTTAAAAGCGGCACCTCCATGGCCGCGCCGGTGGTGGCCGGGGTGGCGGGGCTGGTCTGGTCCCACCGGCCGGCGTTGAGCCACCTGGAAGTGAAAAACGCGGTGCTGAACGGGGTGGACTTGCTGCCGGGGCTGGACGGGCGGGTGCGCTCCGGCGGACGGGTGAACGCCGATTTGGCCCTGGATGCCGCGACGGAGGATTTGTTGCCGGAGCCGGAGCCGTTTCCGGATGATTCGGAGGATGACGGTGGGGGAGGGGGGTGTTTTTTGCGGGCGATTTTGAATTGATGGCGAGTACACTTCAATCCTTGTTCCGGTGTTCGGTAGCGGTGTATTGGAATTTTTTCACAAAGCGCTTTCATGAAATTTTGGTTGGGGGGCGTCGGATACCCACCGGCAATGGGTGAAATGATGCCCCCCAAGTGTTATATTATCGCAGGTCCCAATGGCGCGGGGAAAACCACCTTCGCCTACGATTTTCTCCCCATCGAGGCCGAATGCCTCACGTTCATCAACGCGGATTTGATCGCTCGGGGGCTGTCGCCTTTTCAGCCGGAGAAAGTGGCCATAAGGGCGGGAAGGATGATGCTCCGCCAGATTGACGATTGCGTTCGGAGGAAAGAATCTTTCGCGTTTGAAACGACCTTCAGCGGCCAAGGGTATGTTGCCAAGATCACAAAATGGCGGGAGATGGGATACCAGATCATGATGTTTTACCTCAAACTTCCCACCGCTGAATTTGCCGTAAATCGCGTAAGACATCGGGTTTCCATGGGCGGCCACGACGTTCCGGAAGCGGTGATTCGGCGTCGATTCCAGAAAAGTTGGGATAATTTTCAAAATATCTACAAAAATTTGGCCGATTCATGGATCGTCTTCGATACATCCGGGGAATTGTCCAAAATCATTGAACAATCAGGAGAAAAGGATGGAAAGCAATAAATCAATTAACATGCTCGCTTTCCAAGCCCTGAAACGCGCCGCCCGTAAAGCGCGAGAAAAGGCGCGGCGCAACAACATGAAAATTCCGGTTTGGATCGACGGCGAGATTCATTACATGGTGCCCGAGCCAGAGGAGGATTGCGAAGAGCCTTCGATCGTTAGCGGACCCGAAGGCGCCCAATTCATCTATGATGAAAAATTTGATTGACTGAACGTTCATATCCTCCATTCCTGAAAACCAACCTTCGACCGACCCTCCCACTTTCCCTCTCCCCAAAACTTCGATACCATGGGCGCCATTCCCAATCGGTTGTGGAATCGGTTTTTCCCGGTTCCACCGTTTGGGATTTCCGCGTCCGGGATTCCATCCAATTCCCGGATCGGCGCCCGGCTTTCAAGCCAAACCACGCCGCCCCAACATCGGAGCCCCATGGACCACGACACCCTCGAAAAACTCAAGCAGACGCACGCCACGCTCCGGTTGTTGAACGCGGACCACATGCCGCTGATCGTCAGCTTTTTGCGGAAGGCGTTCATTCTGCCCGGCAAGCGGTCGTTGCCGTTTTCGGACGCCCGGTCGCTGCTGGAGGATTACTTGTTTCATTTGCGGGAGATCCGAGGGGAATCCCTCTATCCCCGCGCCGCCCGGGATTATCTCGAAGATTGGGCCGCCGGGGAGACCGCGTTTCTGCGGAAATACTACACCGATTTCGACGACGAGCCCCAGGTGGACGTGACGCCCGCCGCCGAGAAAGCCGTGGAGTGGCTGGAAAGCCTCAAGGCCCAACAGTTCGTCGGCACCGAATCGCGCCTGCTGGCCATTTTCGAGCTGCTGCGGGACATCGTGCTCCGCACCGAGGCCGATCCCGAGGCCCGGATCGCCGTTCTCCAGCAGCGCCGAGACGAAATCGATCAGGAAATCCAGCGCATTCGGGTCCACGGCGTTCCGCCCCACGACCCCACCCAGGTTAAGGAGCGGTATTATCATCTGGAGGACACCGCCCGGAAGCTGCTGGCCGATTTC
>JBKHDD010000038.1:0-31481 GCA_046541515.1 Desulfococcaceae bacterium | reverse complement strand
TCCGCCTCGAAATGAATGAGGGTACCTGCCGGCGCAGTTTCCCGAACCCACTTTGGCAGGGATACCGTTACCCCGCCTCCCGGTCGCAGGCTGCCAAGATTCCAGCGCATCAGTTCGTAGCTGTCTAAATCCCAACCGCCAACAGCATTATCCCCTGTCAGAGTATTGGATTCGCCCCCGGTCGTGATGTATAAGGGGTCGAGATCGTCCAGCCAGCCCGGAAAGCGGAGGATCAACTCCACATTGGAGATCAGGGTGCTCCCCGGGTTGGTGACAGTCATCTCGGTGGCGATGCCATAGTTCGGCCTTACCGGATTGGGGTTGATCGCAATGCCTAAATTGGGCCGTTCGTCATTCTCCACGCGGGTGACCCGATCCGCAAAAACCGTTTGGGTAACAAAACTGGCGTCGGTTCCGGTGATGTAGGCCCCGTCCACCTTTATGATATCCCCCTCATCCGCGTTCACTTGGACGGTTACCCGATGTTCACCCCCCGCGCCGCTGGCAAGACTGCCCAGATTCCAAGCGACCTCTCCCGCTGATACAGTATTCTCGCCCGTGGCCGATACCAAGCTCGTGCCGGACGGCACTGGAAAGACGAGTCGGGTGTTTGAGGAATTCGTCGAAGCATTGCCATAGGTGATTGTGTATTCCAGAAGCCCCGTCGTTCCGACCGGATCGGCGTCCTCGTCCACTGCCAATGTGAACAACGGGTCCGATGCCACCTCTGCCGTCTCACTCCTTTGCACCACCGGATTGCCATCAACCTTCACCACGGCATTGAATTGAATTGGGTCGCCTTCAACAGCACTAGTTGAAACCGTTGGCGGCAGGGTCACGGTCACCCCCCCCCCGGCTTCAAGCTACCAAGAGTCCACGCCATAACTTCTCCGGGATCGAAAAAACTGTTGTTCATGCCTGCAAGAGTATTGGACCCTCCACCGGTCGTGACATAGACGGGAGATAATCTAATCAGATTGGAGGGATAAACCAATTCCAAAGTAATCTGGCCAGTTGGCGAAGCCCCGTCATTCGTCACGGTCAACGCCACATTCATTCTTTCGCCGGGCTTCACGGGCCTCGGGTTCACCTCCAACCCCAACTGCACACCGGAAAAGGCGGCGGCGGGAACCAACCATACAAATAAGGCAAACAGATATAGCAAAACATTTTTCTTCATCGTTCCAAATTCCTATTGTGATTTTTTAGGTAACAGCCGATCGATCCAAGTACATTTTTCCGGTCCCTCATTGCCATCCTTGCAGAACGCAAGGGGAAAAGAGAAATCCTGGTCCTGCTCAGGTCGTTCTGCGTGGAAATTGCTTTTTAAACCTCCTCTCGGTTGACAAAAATCCAAAAAAAAAAAAGCGCCTCCGGAAATTTGCCGAGGCAAATTCCGGAAAGCGCTTTCGGTACCCATCCGCCATGCCGAAATGGAACATGGTTCTCAACCTTAGTACAAATAAAAAAAATGACTAAATGACACAATTCAAACAAAAAAGCCTTAGTATCAATCAACATCAACCTTGTCAACCAGTGGATATTAACTTTTTTTATATATGTAACATTCCATCCATTGCCACAAACGAAAAACTTTTTCCCAAGAAAATCGACGTCGTTTCCGCGAAGCCCTTCCATGCCGAACCAGGGTCGTCGCCAAGCCCCTTTCACGCAAAAATGATTTCAGGACAGGCGGTCATCATCATCCCTCCCTATTGAACGACAAGTTGCACGCCTCCCATCGAACGGGCCCGGAACCGGGCGAAGCGGACGGCGCGCCGCTCCCGCCCCCGGAATCTGGATTTACGCAAATGGCCTTACGTTTTTCCGATTGAGCCGGATGCCCGTTTTGAGTATGATTATCCTTTTCCACGAGATCGACGGAAAAGGACATCCGATGCTTCAAGAAGAGGAACTGGCGGGGCTCGCCCTGTTCTCCGGCCTGACGGCCGAAGAAAAAGAGGCCATCGCGAAAATATCCATGGAACAGAGCTTCCGCAAAGGTGCGGTGATCATCACCGAGGGGGAGAAAACCAACGCCCTCTACGTGGTGATCGAGGGCAAGGCGGTGGTGGTGGGCATTGACGAAGAGGGACGCCAGATCGTGTTGAACGAGTTCGGCCCCGGGGAACATTTCGGGGAGATGAGCTTCATCGACGGCGCGCCTCGCTGCGCCGACGTGGAAATCAGCATGCCCAGCCGCCTTCTGGTGGTGCCCCGGGACCAATTCCGGGACATCATCGCCGACAACCCGGAAATCTGCTTCAACCTGATGAAGGGGCTCAACGAAAAGCTGCGGAACGCCACGGAACAGATCAAGGATCTGGCGTTCCGGGACGTCTACGGGCGGGTGGCTCGTTTTCTGGAAAAATCGGCCCGCGCGGAAGGGGAGGTTCGGGTGATCGACGAACGGCTGACCCACCAGGACATCGCCTTCCGCGTGGGCGCCTCCCGGGAAATGATCAGCCGGATTTTCAAGGAACTGCGGTTTGGCGGCTACGTGGAAATGCGCGACCGCCACATCGTTCTGATGAAGGAACTGCCCTTCCGCTGGTAGGCGGGGCGGGAACGGGTTATCCCGAACGGCGGGCGTCCAGAAGGGCCTGAACATCCGGCAGGATCGCCGTGTTGGCCCCCAGGCCGCAGCCGCCGGAAATGTTCAGCGCGATGAACTCCGAATCGCTTCCGCCGGATTCCTCGAAAAGAGGCCGCACCGTGTACCCCTGCCGGGCGGAAACCGGCCGACCGCATTCCGCGGCGTAGAGCCACACCAGCCGGCCGTCCGGGGGAAGCAGCTTTCGCAGGTTCGCCTCCAGGTGAATCCAAAAGTCGATGTCCGGGCCGATCCGTTTGGGCGCCAGTGGATGCCGGCCCATGACCGCCCCGTTGGTGGCCTTGCCCAGATGGTAATGGACGCCGTGCTCCCCTTCCCGCGCCCGCGCCGTCCCCGCCGGCACGATGTGAATATTGCCCCCCTCCCCCATCCCCGTTGGAAACAGCTTATAGTCCGGATCGGTGGTTCGGATGGCGAACAGCGTGCTGAGGCCGTCCACCGGAATCAAGCCGTCATAGCGCCCCAGAGCCAGCAGCAGATGGTCGGCGACCACGGTGACGGTTTCCCCGGCCCCGGTTTCCGCGACCACCGCATGGCGGCCCGTGACCGGGTCCCTTCGGATGGTTCGGGCAACGGCCCCTTCGAACACCGTCCCCGTCCGGGCTTCCAACGCCGCGAACAGATTTTCCCGAAAACCGGGAAGAAACCGCCCCCCGGCGTATCCGGCGGCCCGGACCGTTCCCGCCGCCACTTCCGCCATCACCGGAACCTCGCTTCCGTAGGCCCGTCGCACCGCCTCGGGCGGCAAATCCAGGGCGTCGAGCCCGTATTCCCGCTTCAGTCGAACCTTTCCCGCCGTGGTCGGTTCTCCCGGCCGCTCGTACACAATCCGCCCCATGGGATGGATCAGGTCCCGGTCCGCCCGGTCTCCCATGAGGCCCATCTCCCGGACCGCCCGGAGGGTGGCCGCGTTTCGAGCCAAGTTGGCGCGGGCGAAGCGAAGGGAACGATCGGTGAATTCATGGAAGACGTAGGTTCCCGCAACCCGGATAAAATTCCCGAACGCCTCGGGGTCCGAAACCATCAGCCGGGCCAGCGCCGGGTAGTCGATCCGGAAAGACTTGTATTCCGGCCGGAGCGGGCCGGGACGAAGTCCCAAAAAGCCCCGCAGTTCGTCCACCAAAAGCGGAAAGGTCCGGTACATCGCCACCAGCCGCTGGTCCATGTCCTCCTCGGGATGGAGGGTCCATGCGGCGAAGGTCCAGACGTCGTGGGGATGGGTGACGAGGGCGCAGGGACCCCGGTGTTTGTGGGTCTGGTAGAGGGTATTCATGGCGGCGGCCAGACCGCCGACCCCCAGCAGTTCGACCCGGAGGTCGGAATGTTCCGGAAGCGGACCGGTTTCGAATCGGGGTTCGGGCGGACGGGAGGCGGACCAGGCGGGGCGAACGTCTCCGTCCATGGAGGCGGCGTACTGATGGAAAATGCGATCCAGAGAAGGCCCTCCGGCGGCCCGGAACCGCTCCGCCACCGCCCGCCGTTCCGGTTCCGCCACGCCGTTTTTGCGGTTCATGGCCTGCAACACCTTCCGATTGGGCGGGGCGCTTCGGGGCATGGGCTCCTCCTGGGGCTGGGGGCGAAATCGTTGAAATGGGGGATGGATTCCAATGGATATAGCGAAAGGGGGCGAAATTGGCAAGATGGGGCGAAGCAAGATGGGGCGAAGAAGGATAACGGGGACGGTTCGGACGGAAATGCGACGGCTTGTTGTCCGAAAAACAACACCAGAGCAGGCAGAATGCCGTTCACGTTGGGTTTCCCGGCGGACGCCTCTGCCAGATTGGCCAGAGGCGAAAGCGATTCGCCCTAGGATCCTGCCGAGAAAATGGATTAGGCGAACATCTCCGCCAGCACTTGCAACACCTGGGCCGCTTCCGAATCGGTCAGCGTACCCATTTTTCGAACGAGGCGACTTTTGTCCACGGTTCGGATTTGATCCAGCACCACTTGGCCGGCTTTGTTTTGAAAGCGGACGCGGACCCGGCTGGGGTAGGCTTTCTGGCGGGACGTCATGGGGGCCACGATGACGGTGCGGATGTGGCGGTTCATTTCGTCGGGGGACAGGATGACGCAGGGGCGGGATTTCCGGATTTCGGAGCCTCGGGTCGGGTCCAGTTCCACCTGGTGCACGTCGAACCGCTTCATCCGCTGAAATTCCGAAATTCGTCTGATTTCCAACGGCCGAAAGTTGGGTTCCCGAACGTTGAGGATACGGCGGACCGGCGGCGAACGGTGGAAATCCGATTCACCATTCCCATTCGGTCTCGTCCCATTCCCCGGCGGGAAGGGATTCCTCGTCCATCAACCGGTCGTCCCCGGCGGCGGCCATTTCCCGGAACCGGCTTTCCCATCCCGAGCGGGGCGCCCGAACCGGGCGGATCACCAGTTCCATGTTCTCCACGGACATTTCCACCTCGTTTTCCATGCCGAGCTGATCTAAAAACGGCTTGGGAATCCGAACGCCCCGGGAATTTCCAATTTTGACGATGCGGGTGGTATGCATGGCGTTCTCCCTTGAAGGGTTTCGAGGGATCACTTCGACGTAATTACAAAATACTCCACAAACCGACCTCCGTCAATTCCCATTGAATTCCATCATCCGTGCCCGGTGGAGACCAAATGACGGTTGCCGCAAATTCCAGCCATACGCTCGACAATGCTCACTCCCGAAGCTCCTCCCCCCGATACGCCCGTTGCCGCGCCCGGGCCGCCGCCACCAGCGGGCCGACGTGAACGTCCACGTAATCGTACACCTTGGCCCGGGTCTTCCCCGGCGCGGGCCGCAACACGCGTCCCAGGTATTGCAACAGCCGCCCCTGGAAGCGGACCGGCGTGGCGATGAACAAGGTGGTCAGGTCGGGACAGTCGAAGCCCTCGCCCACCAGTTGACCCGTGGCCACGATCACCGGGGAGCCGCCGGAGCAGACCCGGTCGACGATCTCCCGCCGGTCGCCCGGACTCACGTCGCCGGTCAGCAGCTCCGCCGGGGTTTTGTGGGCGAAACGAAGCAGCGAAACCAGGGTTTCGCAGTGGTGCTTCCGATCCGACAACACCAGGCATATCCCCTGCCCCTTTTCCGCCTCCTTCGCGATGTCGGCGGCGATCATCCGGTTGCGGGCGTCGTCGGCCACCAGTTCGGCGATCATCTTGGAATATTCCTGGGCCGGATCGTGGAAGGGCCGGAAATCGGTTTCCCGAAACACCACGTCGGCGGGCACGATATGGCCCTTCCGTTCCAGGGCCTCCTTTTCCACCTTCCAGTGAACGTCGCCCAGGTGCAAAAAGATCAGGCGGGAGAGCTTGTCCCGCCGCCAAGGGGTAGCGGTCAGACCCAGCATGTAGCGGCAATCGAAGGCCGACACGGCGTCGGTGAAGGTGCGGCTGGGCGCCCGATGGCATTCGTCCACCAGCAGAAAACCAAGTCGGGGGGCAATCTCCTCGGCGCATTTGTAGAGCGACTGGACCAGGGCCACCGTTATCCGCTCGCCGACCTCCCGTCGGCCCTCGCCGATGAATCCCACCTCCGCCTCGGGAATGCCCAGAAACGTCTCGATTCGGGCCACCCACTGGTGGGCCAGCTCCCGGGTATGGACCACCACCAGGGCCGGCTGTCGCCGCTCGGCGATCATCTTCAGCCCGATCACCGTTTTTCCGCCGCCGGTGGGGGCGCTCAGGGTGCCGAATTCTTTGGGGAGAAGGGCCGACACCGCCTGGGCCTGAAAGGGTTTCAACTCCCCGGAAAAGGTGAAATCCACCGGGTCCAGGCGGGGCCGACGGTCGTCCAGCTCCCAGAGGATGCCCATCCCCCGGCATTTCAGAATCACCTTTCGGATGAATCCCCGAGGCGCTCGAAGGCCGCCGCCGGGCAGGTCGGAATAGAAGGTCAGCGTCCGGGGCACGCCCTGGTTCCAGCGGCCCAGCCGCTGGTTTTCTTCCCATTTGGGATTGGCGAACCGCAGGCTGTTCCGGCAGTAGGTCGCCAATTCCGCCGGCGGGTCCGGCAGGGTCAGTCGGTTGTCGAGGATCAATTTCACGTCGAGGTGGTTTCTCCCAAAGGTTTCGCCCAAAATCCCCCGAAGATTTCCGTCTGTCAACCGAAGCCCGGCGGTTTTTGAAAAATAAAAGATTTGACTTGTCCCGGGGAATTGGCATATTCAGACAGGGGGCGGATCGAAGAAAAGCAATAAAATCAACCAAATCATCCCTAAAGCCGGCGAAACGAATTCGGGGGGCGATTCAAAAGCCGTCGGCGCCAACCCACCGAAACGATTATCGAATTGAAAAAGGACAGCCAACAAACCGCATGAGCCAAAAAATCCTGATCAACGCCCTGGACCCCGAAGAATGCCGGATCGCCATCGTCAAAGAGGGCAAACTCGAAGAATTCACCATCGAAAGCGCCGCCAAGGAAATCACCCACGGCAACATTTACAAGGGTCTCATCACCCGGGTCGAACCGGCGCTGCAAAGCGTTTTCGTCGATTACGGCGCGGAGCGGCACGGCTTTCTTCAGAAACAGGAAATCCATCCCGATTATTACCAGGACAATCCGTCGGGCAACAACTCCATCAAAAATCTCGTCCGAAAGGGACAGGAGCTGCTGGTCCAGGTGGTCAAGGACCCGGCGCTGAAAAAAGGCGCCATGCTCTCCACCTACATTTCCCTGCCCGGCCGCTACGTGGTGCTGATGCCCGGCAGCGCCAACATCGGCATATCCCGAAAGATCGAGGACGAAAAAGAACGGACCCGGCTCAAGGATATCGTGAGCAAGCTCAAGGTCCCGGAGGGGTTCGGCCTCATCGTCCGCACCGCCGGCGTCGATTGCAGCAAAACCAGCCTCGCCAAAGATCTCCAGTCCCTGCTTCGCCTTTGGAAGAACATCAACAAAAAAGGGGTGGAGGCCAAGGCCCCGGCCCTGCTGTACAAGGAGCAGAACCTGGCCCTTCGCTCCATCCGGGATTCCTTTACCAACGAAGTGTCGGAAATCCTCATCGATCACGAGGGAACGTTCCAGGAGGTGAAGGACTTCCTCAACGTGGTTTCCCCCAAACACGGCCGCCTGGTCAAGCATTATCGGGCCGCGAAGCCGTTGTTCAACAAGCACGAGCTGGAAAACCAGATCGCCTCCATCTACGAAAACCGGGTGCCCCTGAAATCCGGGGGGTCCATCGTGATCGACCAGACCGAGGCGCTGGTGGCCATCGACGTCAACTCGGGCAAGGCCACCCAGAAAAAATCGATCGAACAGACCGCCACCGCCACCAATATCGAGGCCGCCGAGGAGATCGCGCGTCAGCTCCGGCTGCGGGATCTGGGCGGCCTTATCGTCATCGACTTCATCGACATGCGGGACGCCAAGCACAAGCTTCAGGTGGAGCGAACCCTCAAAGAGCAGGTCAAAACCGACAAGGCCCGCACCAAGGTGGGCCGCATTTCCAAGTTTGGCCTCCTGGAAATGTCCCGTCAGCGGATCCGCCCCTCCATCGAATACGGCAATTACATCCCCTGCGGCCATTGCGGCGGCAAGGGACTGTTGCCCTCGGTGGAAACGCTGGCCCTGAGCGCCCTGCGAAAGCTCCAGCTCATGAGCCTCAAGGGCAACGCCGGCCAAACCGTCCACGGCATTGTGCCCAAGGAGGTCGCCGATTACCTGCTGAACAAAAAGCGAAAGGAAATCGCCGACCTGGAGCTTCGGCGGGATCTGTTCATCCGGATAGAGGCGGATTCCACCATGCGGCCCGCGGAAAACCACATCGTGCTGGAATAGCCCCGGAAAGGAGCGGCGCGTCATGGCCCATGCCCAACGCCCCCGTCCCCAGAAATCCCGGAGCGGACCGGCCTTCGTCGGTCTGCTGGTGTTCCTGGCCCTGCTGCTGGGCGGCGGCCGGCTGTGGGACACTTGGCGTTCGTCCCATTCACCGCCGATCCCCGACCAGCCGCCCGCGCCGCCCCCGGCGGAAGCTCCCGTTCCGGGACCGCCGCCCGTCGCCACCGCCCCGCCCCGTCGTCCCGTTCTCCGCTACGAGGCCGACAACGAACGATTTCAGGAGCTGATGGAGCGGCGCAAGGCCGAGGTGGGCCTGCGGGACAGCGTGGACATGATCGTGCGGGAGAACGAAACCCTCCGCATCGGGGACAACACGGTTTCCATGTCCGAAATCCTGGCCGACATCCGGCTGGAGAGCGGCGAGGTGCTGGAGGAATCCCTGGACGGTTCCGCCGCCTCCCCCGCCTTGCGCGCGGCCCGGCTGGAGCGGCTCCACGATCGGCTTCGGGCGGCGGAGCAGGAGTTCTGGTCGCTGGAACGGGCCCTGACCGATCCCGAGGCCGATCCGGAAACCCTGGCGGAACTCGCCCGTCGCCAAAAGGAGCTGGCCGGAACGGTTTCCGACTTTCAGCGGTACAGGGAAACCCTGGAGTCGCTGGACGCCCTTCGCGCGATTCTGGCCAAACCCGACCCGTCGGCGGCGGCGGCGGCACGGGCGGAGAATCTTCGGACCCGGCGGGCGGAAACGACCGAACGGTTGCGCAAAGTGCTGGCCGATTTGGGGGAACCGGTTCCCCGGGCGGGCGACGCGGATGCCCTGCGCGAGGCCATGGAGCGGCTGGAACGGCGGTTCTGGGAGACGGAAAGCCGTCTGCGGTCCGACGCCGCTCCGGTGAATCCCGACGAACTGCGGGCTCTGGCCGCCGAGCGGGCCCGCCTGCGGGACGCCGTGGCCGCCTTTCAGGAATACCAGACGCTCGAACGCCGGATCGGCGACCTGGAATCCCTTCCGGAGCCGGCCGCGGCGCCCCGACTTCTGGAAGAGCGGGCCGCCGAATTGGCCGAACGGCGGGACGAACTGGAGGGCCGGCTGATGGCCGACGTGCTTTCCGACGAGCCGTCCCCGCTATTTGGCATCTACGTGGTCCGGCCCGGAGACAATATCTGGAACATTCACTTCCGCTTTCTGCGGGAGTACTTCGGCCGGCGGGACGTGCGGCTGGCCCCGGTGGCCGACGAGCCCGACGAACGGGGAATCAGTTCCGGGGTGGGAAAAATTCTCAAGTTCTCGGAAACCATGGTTCACATCTACAATCTCCGGGAACGACGGCTGGACACCAACCTGAACCTGATCCATCCGGACAGCAAGGTGGTCGTCTTCAACCTGAGCGAAGCCTTCGACCTGCTGGGCCGAATTGACGAAGAAAACATCCGGGAGCTGCGTTTCGACGGGGAAACCCTGTGGATACCGGCCGGATAAGTTCCTTTCCGGAAAAGGGTTTGACGAACGCGGTCATATCCGGTATATGACCGCCGGTTTCGTGCTTGATTCAATACCGGGGCCGAGCGCCGCCGCGGGCGGGACGGCCCCGAAAACGATGTCCAAGGAGGAAAACGGATTGTTTGCCACCCTCGCCCACGCCATGGGCCCCGCCGGGGGCGCGCCCCCCGCCGGCGGCGCCGGCGGCTTCGCGTCGCTGGTGCCGCTTATTTTGATGTTCGTGATTTTCTACTTCCTGCTCATCCGCCCGCAACAAAAAAAGGCCAAGGAGCACCGGGAGATGATCGGAAACCTGAAAAGAGGAGACCGGATCATGACCAACGGCGGCCTCCACGGCCAGATCGTGGGTCTGGACGATCAGACCATCTCGCTGGAAATCGCCGACAAGGTCAAGGTCAAACTCAATCGCGGCCATGTGGCCTCCCTGCTTTCCGGTTCGGGAGAGGGATCGGCCAAACCGCTGAAATCCAAGTCCGACTCCTGACGCCCGCCTCATTTCCCACGCGCTCATCGCCCCCCACACCATGGAATGAACGGACCGGGGTCTGGACCGCGGCCGGTCGATGGACCGGCGCGGCCGGGCCGTTTCGCTTTTTGGCGAGGCATTTTTGAAAGGACGGATCATTGAAGAACTTTTCGTGGAAACTCGGCATTGTCGCCGCGGTCATCGTGGTCGCGGCGATCTACGTCCTGCCGACCGTCGTGCCCGGCATGTGGCCGAACACCCGAATCAACCTCGGCCTGGATCTTCAGGGCGGCATGCACCTGGTGCTGGAAGTGGACACCGAAAAGGCGGTGGAAGGCGCGGTGGAACGCGTCGCCCAGGAATTGCGCGACGCGCTTCGGGCCGAACGGGTTCGCTACGTCAATCTGGAGCGGGTGGACGGCGACCAGATCGCCATCGCGGTGGCCCGGGAAAACGTGGATGGATTCAACGAGGCGCTGGACGAGGAGTTCCCGGATCTCCGGATTCTTTCCCGCGACGAGGAAGCAGGCGTCCTGAACGTCCGGATGGACCTTCCCCCCGGCGAGACGGAAGACATCAAGCGGCTGGCCGCGGCCCAGGCCCTGGAAACCATCCGGAACCGGATCGACCAGTTCGGCGTCAGCGAACCGGACATCCGACGCCAGGGAGAACGACGCATTCTGATTCAGCTGCCCGGCGTCAGCGACACCCAGCGGGCCAAGGAACTCATCGGCCGCACCGCCCAGTTGGAATTCAAGCTGCTGGACGAGGACAACAGCCCCCGGGCGGCCGAAGAGGGCGACGTGCCCGCCGGCTCCCAATTGCTTTACCAGGTGCGCGCCGATCCGGAAACCAACCGGGAAATCCGCACGCCCTACCTGGTGCGGGAACGCTCCCTGCTCACCGGCGCCTATCTCACCGACGCCCGGGTCCAGATCGACTCCCAGTACAACGAGCCCTACGTCAGCATCAATTTCGACCGCAAGGGCGGCCAGATTTTCGAGCAGATCACCGCCGAGAACGTCGACAAGCGACTGGCCATCGTGCTGGACGACCGGGTCTATTCGGCGCCGGTCATCCAGGAGCGCATCGCCGGCGGCGAGGCCCGCGTCACCGGGAATTTCACCATGGAGGAGGCCACCGACCTGGCCATCGTGCTTCGAGCCGGTGCCCTGCCCGCGCCGGTCAACATCCTGGAAGAGCGAACCGTGGGGCCGTCCCTGGGCGCCGACTCCATCCGCCAGGGCATCGTGTCCATGGCGGTGGGCGGCATTCTGGTCATCCTCTTCATGGCGATATACTACCAGATGGCCGGCCTCATCGCCGACCTGGCGCTGGTGCTCAACATTCTGCTCATCGCCGCGGGGCTGGCCGCCTTTGGCGCCACCCTGACGCTGCCCGGCATCGCCGGCATCATCCTGACCATCGGCATGGCGGTGGACGCCAACGTGATCATCTTCGAGCGGATCCGGGAAGAGATCGGCGTGGGCAAAACGCCCCACGCGGCGGTCAACGCCGGTTACGACCGGGCCACCCTTACGATTCTGGACGCCAACGTGACCACCCTCATCGCGGCCATGGTGCTCTTTCAATTCGGCACCGGACCGGTCAAGGGCTTCGCCGTCACCCTGAGCCTAGGCGTCGTCTCCAGTCTGTTCACCGCCCTGTACGTCACCCGCTTGATCTTCGATCAGCTTCTGCTCACCCGCCGCGTAAGGGCCTTGAGCATCTAGCCCCGGGAGGAGTCGTCCATGCAGTTCATCAAGCCCGACATCAACATCGACATCATCGGCAAGCGACGGATCGCCTACGGCGTCTCCGCCGCGCTGCTGTTGCTGACCCTGATCTCCCTGATCGTTCAGGGCGGTCCCAAATACGGCATCGACTTCGCCGGCGGCACGGTGATCCAGGTCCGGTTCGACCAGTCGGTCTCCATCGACGACATCCGCGACGGAATGGCCGACATCGGCATCGCCGTCTCGTCGATCCAGTCCTTCGGCGATCCCTCCGCCCACGAATATCTGGTGCGCACGGACATGTCCGAAATGACGGGGGAGGATTTCGACGACCGGCTGACCTCCGCCTTGGCCGCCGGCGCCGGCGCCTCGCCGGAAATCCGCCGAATTGAAATGGTGGGTCCCCAGGTGGGCCAGGACCTCCGGGAGAAGGCCCTTTTCGCCATGTTTTACGCGCTGCTGTTCATCACCGTCTACATCTCCGGTCGATTCGAGCTGAAGTGGGGGATCAGCGGCGTGGTGGCGCTGGCGCTCATGGGCGCGGTCTACGTCTTTTCGCTGGTCCGGGTGCCCATCCCGTTTCTGATTTTCACGGCGCTGGCGGTCAGTTTGATCCTGTTCTGGTTCCTGGAGCTCAAGTACGCCATGGGCGCCATCGTGGCCCTGATCCACGACGTGATCATCACCGTGGGGGTGTTCTCCCTGTTCGACAAGGAGTTTTCCCTGCCCATCGTGGCGGCGCTTTTGACCATCATTGGCTACTCGCTCAACGACACGATCATCGTCTTCGACCGCATCCGGGAAAATCTTCGGAAATTCACCAAAAATCCGCTGGAAACCACCATCAACCGGAGCATCAACGAAACCCTCAGCCGAACGGCGCTGACCTCGCTCACCACGCTGGTGGTGGTGATCGCCCTCTTCGTGCTCGGCGGCGGAATCATCAACGATTTCGCCTTCGCGCTCATCATCGGCGTGCTCATCGGAACCTACTCCTCGGTGTTCGTGGCCAGCCCCATTCTCCTGGCCTGGCAGGCGGCGGGCCGAAAGGCCTGATCCGCCGCGGATCTCCCCTTGGACGCGGCGCTGGCGGAATCGCTGCTGCCCTGGTTCGTGCTGCGAAGCGTGCCGGGGGTGGGCAATCTGCTCTGCAAGCGCCTGGTGGACCGCTTTGGCACGGCCGAAGCGGTTTTGGCCGCCCCGCCCGAAGCCCTGGCGACGGTGGACGGCCTTCCGGAACGGGTGGCCCGGACCATTCCGGATCACGGGCCATCGGACGCCGTGCGACGGGAATTGGACCGTCTCGTCGCCTCCCCCTACCAAGTGCTGACCTTGGCCGATCCAGCCTATCCGCCCGCCCTCCGAGAAATTCCCGATCCGCCCCCGTTTCTCTACGTTCACGGCCAACTGAACCCGTCGGACCGGGCCGTGGCCCTGGTGGGCAGTCGCCACCCCTCTCCCTACGGTTTGCGGACCGCCCGGAGCTTGGCCGCCGCGCTGAGCCGGCACGACGTTACCGTGGTGAGCGGAATGGCCCGGGGCATCGACACGGCCGCCCACCAGGGAACGCTGGACGCGGGCGGCCGGACCGTGGCGGTGTTGGGCAGCGGACTGGACAAACCCTATCCGCCGGAAAGCCGCCCCCTCTTGGACCGAATCGCCGCCTCGGGCGCGGTGGTCAGCGAATTCGCCCTGCAGGCCGGCCCGGAGGCCCACCATTTTCCCATCCGAAACCGGGTCATCAGCGGCCTGAGTCTGGGCACGGTGGTGGTGGAGGCGGCCGTCCGGAGCGGAGCCCTGATCACCGCCCGGCTGGCCGCGGAACAGGGCCGGGAGGTTTTCGCCGTTCCCGGCCCGATCCACTCGGGCCGCAGCGCCGGCGCCCACCGATTGCTCAAGGACGGCGCCCGGCTGGTGGAAGGGGTGGACGACATCCTGGAAGAGCTTTCGGCCCATCTGGAAGCGACGTCCTCGAACCCAAAGCGCTCCGTCGAGCCGGTTTCCCCGCCCCCCGATCTGGACCCGGACGCCGCGCGGCTGTTTCTGGCCCTGGGAGAAGATCCGGTCCACATCGACGAGCTGGTCCGGGCCCTTTCCCTGGACCCGGCGCGACTGATGGGGCTGTTGCTGGAGCTGGAACTTCGGGGTCTGGTCGCCCAACTCCCCGGCAAGCGGTTCCTGCGGGCCGGATCGGCCGCCTAGGGCGCGAGGTGGATCGAAGGGCGAATCCGCCGATTGACCTTTCCGCCATTCGGCGTTAGGTTTCTTTTCCGTGAACGCCGGCCGGTCGCGATCCCCGGCCGCCGTCAACCGATTTTATCCGATCGAGAAGGTGAACCTCGTGAGCAAACCCCTGGTTGTCGTCGAGTCCCCCACCAAGGTGAAAACCCTCAAAAAATATCTGGGCGACGCCTACAACGTCGCCGCCACCGTCGGCCATATCAAGGACCTCCCCTCCAAGGAAATGGGCATTGACATCGACAACGGTTTCAAGCCCGAATATAAAAATATTCCGGGAAAACAGAAGGTCATCACCGCCCTCAAAAAAGAGGCCGGCGACGCCGAGGAAATCTTCCTCGCCCCCGACCCCGACCGGGAGGGCGAAGCCATCGCCTGGCACACCGCCGACGTCCTCAAGAAAAAAGGACGCCGGTTTCACCGGGTGCTCTTCCACGAGCTGACCAAAAACGGCATTCAGCAGGCCATGGGGCGTCCCGAGGACCTCAACGCCCACAAGTACGAGGCCCAGCAGGCCCGCCGGATTTTGGACCGGCTGGTGGGATACCAGATTTCCCCCCTGCTGTGGCGGAAGGTGAAAAACGGACTCTCCGCCGGCCGGGTCCAATCGGTGGCGCTGCGGATCATCTGCGAGCGGGAACGGGCCATTCAGGCCTTCGAGCCCGAGGAATACTGGTCGATCACCGCCCACCTCCAGGCCGCCGAACCGCCGGTCTTCGGGGCCAAGCTCTTCAAAAAGATGGGCAGGAAGCTTTCCGTCCCCGACGAAAAAGCCGCCCAGTCCATTCTGGACGACCTGGCCGACGCCGCCTACAAGGTGGACGACGTCAAGCGGCGGACCGCCAAGCGGAATCCCCAGCCGCCCTTCACCACCAGTCGGCTTCAGCAGGACGCCAACCGGCGGCTTCGCTTCACCGCCAAGCGTACCATGGCCGTGGCTCAGCAGCTTTACGAAGGGGTGGAGCTGGAGGGCGGCGAACCGGTGGGCCTGATCACCTACATGCGAACCGACTCCACCCGCATCGCCGCCGAAGCGGCGGGCGAGGCCATGGATCTGGTCAAGGAGCAATTCGGCGCGGATTACGCCTTGGAAAAGCCGCGCTTTTTCAAAAACCGCAAAAAGGCCCAGGACGCCCACGAGGCGATTCGCCCCACGTCCGTCGCCCTGACGCCGGAAAAGGTGCGGCCCTTCCTCAACGAGGAACAGAGCAAACTCTACACGCTGATCTGGCAACGGTTCGTGGCCTCCCAGATGGCCCAGGCCCTCATCGACCGGAACACGGTGCTGGTGGGCGCGGGCGACTATCAGTTCAAGGCCACCGGTTCCACCGTCCGCTTCCCCGGATTCATGGCGCTGTATCAGGCGGCCGACGAGGCCGAAAGCGACTCCGGCGACAAGGCCCCCCTGCCCGACCTGGAAGCGGGCATGGAACTGAAGCTGGAGAAAATCGATCCCAAGCAACACTTCACCCAGCCGCCGCCCCGGTTCAACGAAGCCTCGCTGGTGAAGGAGCTGGAGGAAAACGGCATCGGCCGGCCCAGCACCTACGCATCCATTCTTTCCACCATTCGCGGCAAGGGCTACGTGGAGCGGGATCGGGGCCATTTTCGGCCCACGGAGCTGGGCTTCATCGTCAACGACCTGGTGGTGGCCAATTTCCCGGACATCCTGGACGTGGAATTTACCGCCCGGATGGAGGACGACCTGGACCGGGTGGAGCAGGCCGAGGAGGAGGCCATCAAGTTGCTGGAACGGTTTTACGCGCCGTTTTCCAAGGAACTGGAGTCGGCGGCCGAAGGCATGCTCAGCATGAAGGGGGTGGGCGTGCCCACGGGCATGAACTGCCCGGAATGCGGCAATCCCCTGCACATCAAAGTGGGCAAGAACGGTCCCTTCGTGGCCTGCAGCGGCTATCCCGAATGCAACTACAGCCGGGATTATATCCGGGATGAAAAAGGCCGGATCGAAATCGTCGAACCGGCGACCGAAGTCTCCGACGAGGTCTGCGAAAAGTGCGGCAGCCCCATGGTGACCAAGCAGGGGCGGTACGGCGCCTTTCTGGCGTGCAGCGCCTATCCGGAGTGCAAGCACACCCGTTCCGTGGCCTCGGCCGCGGGGGCGTCCACCGGCGTTTCCTGCCCCGAGCCGGACTGCGAGGGGGAACTGGTGGAACGGCGGAGCCGCCGGGGAAAAATCTTCTACGGCTGCAACAAGTACCCCGACTGCACCTACGCCACCTGGGACCGCCCGGTCCCCGTGGCCTGTCCGTCCTGCGGCGGCCCGTTCATGGTGGAAAAAATCACCAAAAAGGAGGGCAAACATTTGCGTTGCCCCGACCGGGAGTGCGGCCACCGGGAATTCAACGAATTGACGGAGGAGGACGCGGAAGAGGCGTCGGATTAAAAACCATGCCGCCCATAAACGTGGAAACCGCGCCGCCGGCGAGACCGGTCGCCCCCTAGGCCAGGGCGGCCGGCCCGAAATCCTCTTCCGTCAGCCTGCGCCATAGCTCCAGCCCCTTGAAAAAATCCGCCGAAACGGTCTTCCCGGATTTCATTTCCGCGGGAATCGGGCGGGTCCCCCGGTCCAGAACCAAGTCCACCTCGTTTCCCGCCGAATCCCGCCAAAAATAAAGATCTGGAACGGCGCCGGCGCCCATGGCCCGTTTGTAAAGCTCCGCCGCCACGAAGCTTTCGAAAATCCCGCCTCGGGAAGCATGGATGGCCAGGTCCTCGGCCTCCCGAATCCGCGGCAGCTGGCAGAGGAGACCGGTATCCAGGAAATACAGCTTGGGGCTCTTCGCCGGCCGTTTGCCGAAATTTCGAAAATGGGGCTGAAGCCGAAGCGCGACCAAGGACGCCTCCGGCACCGACAGCCAGCGACGGGCGACCCTGTGCGAGATGCCGCGGTCCGGGGCCAACCCGCCAAGGTTCGGAAGTTGTCCAACCCGGCGCCGACGCAGAGTCCCATGAACCGCTGAAACGCTTCCAGGTCACCCTCGCCCGCTCTCCGAAATCTTCCAGAAACCGCCGCGAAGGTCCGGTATTCGGGGTCTTCCGGCGACGCGCAGGGAACATCGGGAAACATCGCCCGAACCAGGGTCGTCTTCCCGGACTGGCGGTGCCGGCGAGGGTGGCCACCGGATAACGCTCGGCCGATTCAGGGATTTTGGACTCGATTTTACGGGGAATCATGGCAATCCTTGCAGATTGAACATTGAATGTTCAATCTGCACGAACCACGGGAGCGAAAAAGTCAGGCCCGCGATTTTTTTTCTTCGCGAAGAAAACCGTTGACAAAGCGGCGACGAGGCTGTTACCTATCGCCTTCATTCCAACGAATCATCCAAATTCAGGAAATCGCCTTTTGTCAAACGTACGCATTATCGTCGTACTTCTTCTCGTCCTTATTATCGGGCTCCTCCCGGTAAAAAAAGGAAGGCGGATGATAATGGCCTGAAAAAGGCGACACCCCATCGAACCGAAACCGTTATCAGCCGCCGACGCTGATGACGGTTTTTTTTTCTTGTTTTCATCCAAATTGAACATTCCCAGGAGCCGCCCCATGAAAAGCGACAGCGCCAAAAAAGGTCTGGAACGGGCCCCCCATCGAGCACTTTTCAAGGCCATGGGCTACACCGACGACGAAATCCGCCGTCCCCTCGTCGGCATCGCCAATTCCCACAACACCCTGGTTCCGGGCCACGTCCACCTGAATCGGATCGTGGAGGGCGTGAAAGCCGGCGTCTACATGGGCGGCGGCACGCCGGTGGAATTCGGCGTTATCGGCGTTTGCGACGGCATCTCCATGAACCACGTCGGCATGAAATACTCCCTGGGCAGCCGGGAGCTGATTGCCGATTCGGTGGAGGTCATGGCCACGGCCCACGCCCTGGACGCGCTGGTGCTGACGCCCAATTGCGACAAAATCGTCCCGGGCATGCTGATGGCCGCGGCCCGGCTGGACCTGCCCGCGGTGGTGGTCAGCGGCGGCCCCATGCTGGCCGGCCGTCATCCCCGGGAGGACCGGAAAGTCGACCTGATCACCGTGTTCGAGTCGGTGGGCGCGGTCAAGGCCGGGCGCATGTCCGAGTCGGAACTGACGGAAATCGAAGACGCCGCCTGCCCCACCTGCGGCTCCTGCTCCGGCATGTTCACCGCCAACTCCATGAACTGCCTCGCCGAGGCGGTGGGGCTGGGCCTGCCCGGCAACGGCACCATCCCGGCGGTGATGTCGGCCCGGGATCGGCTGGCCAAGCAGGCGGGGCTGGCGATCATGGAACTGTTCCGCCGGGGAATCACCGCCCGCCAGATCCTCACCGAAGAAGCTTTTCGCAACAGCCTGGCGGTGGACATGGCCCTGGGCTGCTCCACCAACACCGTGCTCCACCTCATGGCCATCGCCGAGGAGGCCGGCGTCGAAATCGGCCTGGAATTGATCAACGAGATCAGCGCCAAGGCGCCCCATCTCTGTTCCCTGAGCCCCGGCGGAAAAGACCACATCGAGGACCTGAACCGGGCCGGCGGGATCGGGGCGGTCATGAAGACCCTGGCGGGGGGCGGATTGATCAACGAAAACTGCATCACCGTGACCGGGAAAACGGTTGGGGAAAACATTCAGGCCGCCGAGGTGCTGGACCCCGAGGTGATCCGACCGCTGGACCGTCCGTATCACCGGCAAGGCGGCCTGGCCGTGCTCTTCGGCAACTTGGCCCCCGAGGGCTGCGTGGTCAAGCAGTCGGCGGTTCGCGAAGAAATGCTCCGCCACGAGGGGCCGGCGCGGGTCTTCGAGTGCGAAGAGGACGCCTCGGCCGCCATCATGGACGGAAAAATCCAGGCGGGGGACGTGGTGGTCATCCGTTGCGAAGGCCCCCGGGGCGGACCGGGAATGCGGGAGATGCTGCAGCCCACCTCGGCCATCGCCGGCATGGGGCTGGACGCCCAGGTGGCGCTGATCACCGACGGCCGGTTCTCCGGCGGCACCCGGGGCGCGGCCATTGGCCACATCTCCCCGGAGGCGGCCGCGGGCGGCCCCATCGCCGCGATTCGCGAGGGCGACGCCATCGCCATCGACATCCCCGGCAAAGCCATCCACCTCCGGGTCTCGGAGGACGAAATCGCCCGGCGGCTGGCCCAGTGGACGCCGCCGGAACCCCGCATCACCCGCGGGTACATGGCCCGCTACGCCAAAAGCGTGGCCTCGGCCAGTCGGGGGGCCGTGGTCCGTTAGGGGAAAAACCGCCCATCCATCCCGCAAATCGGCAAAACCCACAAGCAAGCCATAAGGAAGACGGAACCATGAAGTCCACCGGCGCGCAAATTCTGATGAACGTGCTCAAGGAAGAAGGCGTCGACACCATCTTCGGGTATCCCGGAGGGGCCGTGATCGACATTTACGACGAACTGGTCAAAACCGACATTCGCCACTTCCTGGTTCGCCATGAACAGGGAGCGGTCCACGCCGCGGACGGCTACGCCCGTGCATCCGGAAAGGTCGGCGTCTGCCTGGTCACCTCGGGTCCGGGGGCCACCAACACCGTCACCGGCATCGCCTCGGCCTACATGGATTCCATCCCCATGGTGATCATCACCGGCCAGGTGCCCACGGCCCTCATCGGCAACGACGCCTTTCAAGAGGTGGACATCGTCGGCATCACCCGGCCGTGCACCAAGCACAATTATCTGGTCACCGACACCCGGGAGCTTTCCAAGGTCGTGCGGGAAGCCTTTCACATCGCCCGGTCCGGCCGACCGGGCCCCGTGCTGGTGGACCTGCCCAAGGACGTGGTCAACGGGACCGCCGAATTCACGCCGGGGAACGGGGCGCCGAAAATGCGCGCCTACAACCCCACCTACAATCCCAACATGAAACAGCTCCACAAGGTGGTGGACCTGATCCGGGAATCCAAGCGGCCCATGATTTTCGCCGGGGGCGGCGTGATTCTCTCCAAGGCCCACGGAGAGTTGACCGACCTGGCCCGCAAGGCCCAAATCCCGGTCACCACCTCGCTCATGGGCCTGGGCGCGTTTCCGGCGTCGGACCCGTTGTGGCTGGGCATGATCGGCATGCACGGCACCTATCGATCCAACATGTCCACGGCGGCCTGCGACCTGCTCATCGCCGTGGGGGTTCGCTTCGACGACCGGGTCACCGGCAAAACCGACGCCTTCGCCAGCCAGGCCAAAATCGTCCACATCGACATCGACCCGACCTCCATCCGGAAAAACATCCCGGTGACCACCCCGGTGGTGGGGGACTGCAAGCTGACCCTGGAGCAGCTCAATCGGCTGTTGGCCGAGGCCGACCTGGGGGATCTGGGCGCCGAACGGGCGAAATGGTTCGACCAGATCGAAGAGTGGAAAAACAAGGCCCGGATGGCCTACGAACAGGACGCCAAGATCATCAAGCCCCAGTACGTCATCGAGGAGCTGTTTCGCCTGACCAACGGAGAGGCGATCATCACCACCGAGGTGGGCCAGAACCAGATGTGGGCGGCCCAATTCTATCATTTCGACCGACCGGGCCATTTCATCACCTCCGGCGGCCTCGGCGTGATGGGCTTCGGTCTCCCGGCCGCCATTGGGGCGCAGGTGGCCCAGCCGGACCGCACCGTCATCGACGTGGCCGGGGACGGCTCCATCCAGATGAACATCCAGGAAATGGCCACGGCGATGCAGTACTGCCTGCCGGTGAAAGTGGTCATCCTCAACAACGGCTACCTGGGGATGGTCCGCCAGTGGCAGGAGCTGTTCTACGACAAGCGATACGCCTGCACCGGCATGGAATGCGCCCCGGATTTCGTGAAGCTGGCCGAGGCCTTCGGCGCGTTGGGACTCCGGGCCACCGAGCCGGGACAGGTGGCCGACGTGCTGGCCCAGGGGCTGGCCGATCCGCGGCCGGCGATTCTGGACTTCGCCGTGGCCAAGGAGGAGTGCGTGTATCCCATGGTGCCCGCCGGGGCGCCCATCACCGAAATGCTGCTGGTCTGACGCAAAGGAGGGCGGAGAACCCATCATGAACGATGAAAAACATGTCCTGTCGATTCTCGTGGACAACCAGCCCGGGGTGCTCTCCCGGATCGCCGGCCTGTTTTCGGGTCGGGGATACAATATCGAAAGCCTCTGCGTCGCCGAGACCCTGGACCCCAACGTCTCGCGGCTCACCATCGTCACCCAGGGCCAACAGGCCCTGGTGGAGCAGATCAAGAAGCAGCTCAACAAGCTGATCAACGTCATCAAGGTTCACGAACTGACCGGTTCCAAGTACGTGCATCGGGAAATGGTTCTGGTCAAGGTGACGGCCCGGGCCGACCACCGGGCCGAGTGTCTGCGGATCGTGGACATTTTCCGGGGGAAAGTGGTGGACGTGAGCCCGGAGCACTTTACCGCGGAGGTGACCGGGGACGAGGGCAAGATCGAAGCCTTTCTGACCATGCTGCGTCCCCTGGGCATCAAGGAAATCGCCCGCACCGGGGCCATCGCGCTCTTCCGGGAAAGCCGATAACCCCCAAAATTCCCCGGCCCCGCAATCTCATTCTCAACGGATACGATTTCGAACCCAAAAGGAGCAAGAACCATGGCAAAGATCGATTTCGGCGGTACCCTGGAGGAGGTGGTCACCTCCGAGGAATTTCCCCTGGACCGGGCCCGGGAGGTGCTGGCGAACGAGACCATCGCCGTTCTCGGCTACGGCGTCCAGGGTCCCGGACAGGCCCTGAACATGCGGGACAACGGCGTGAAGGTCGTCGTGGGCCAGCGCGAGGGCGGCGCGACCTGGGAGAAGGCCGTGGCCGACGGCTTCGTTCCCGGCGAGACCCTCTTCCCCGTCGAGGAGGCTGCCCGTCGCGCCACCGTGATCCAGTATCTGCTCTCCGACGCCGGCCAGGTGGCCATGTGGCCGAAAATCAAGGAATGCCTGAACGAAGGCGACGCCCTCTATTTCTCCCACGGCTTCGGCATCGTCTATCGGGAACAGACCGGCATCGTGCCGCCGGAGAACGTGGACGTGATCCTGGCCGCGCCCAAGGGCTCGGGAACCACCGTTCGCTCCAATTTCCTGGACGGATCCGGCATCAACTCCAGCTTCGCCATTCACCAAGACTTCACCGGCCGGGCCCGGGAGCGCTGCCTGGCCCTGGGCATCGCCATCGGTTCGGGCTATCTCTTCGAGACCACCTTCGAAAAAGAGGTCTTCTCCGATCTCACCGGCGAGCGCGGCGTGCTCATGGGCTGCCTGGCCGGGACCATGGAGGCCCAGTACAACATCCTGCGGAAGCACGGCCACAGCCCCTCCGAGGCGTTCAACGAGACGGTGGAGGAGCTGACCCAAAGCCTCATCCGGCTGGTGGCCATGAACGGCATGGACTGGATGTTCGCCAATTGCAGCACCACCGCCCAGCGCGGCGCGCTGGACTGGGCGCCCAAATTCCGCGAGGCCGTGGCGCCGGTCTTCGAGGATCTGTACGAGGCGGTCAAGTCCGGAGCGGAAACCCGCCGGGTGCTCGACGTGAACAGCAAGCCGGATTATCGGGAAAAGCTGAACGCCGAGCTGAAGGAGATTCACGATTCCGAAATGTGGCGGGCCGGCGCGGCCGTTCGCGCCCTGAGACCCGAAAACCGAAAGGCCTGATCCGACACGCATCGGGCCCCTCGCGAACGGGCCGGACCGGACGGACGGCGAGCCCTCCGTCCGGTCCGGCCCCCTTTTCCGGAGCGGATGATGGACACGGCATCGAAGGACCCCGGGGCGCCCCCGGTTCTCATTTACGACACCACCCTGCGGGACGGCACCCAGGGCGAAAGCATCAATTTTTCCGCCGAAGACAAAATCCGCATCGCCCGTCGGCTGGACGAAATCGGAATCCACTACATCGAGGGCGGCTGGCCCGGCTCCAATCCCCGGGATCGGAAATTTTTCGAGCTGGCCCGGAAGGAGCGGTTCGCCCACGCGCGGCTCACCGCCTTCGGCGCCACTCGCCGGCCCGGCCTGCTGCCCGGGGACGACGAAAACCTGCGGGAGCTGCTGGCCAGCGAGACCCCGGCGGTGGCGGTGTTCGGCAAAACCTGGGACCTCCACGTCAAGCTGATGCGCAACACGCTGGAGGAAAACCTGGCCATGATCCGCGACACCGTCGCCTTTTTGAAGGGGCGGGGCCGGGAGGTGATCTACGACGCGGAGCATTTTTTCGACGGCTTCCGGGACAATCCCGAATACGCGCTGTCCACCCTGCGGGCGGCGGCCGACGGCGGAGCCGACTTCCTGGTGCTGTGCGACACCAACGGCGGCAGCCTGCCCTGGTGGATCGCCTCGGCCATGAAGGAGGTCCAAGGCTTTTTCGGTGCGGAACCGGTCCGAATCGGCATCCACACCCACAACGACAGCGGCCTGGCGGTGGCCAACAGCATCGAGGCGATCCAAGCCGGCGCCGGCATGGTCCAGGGCACGGTCAACGGGTACGGAGAACGGTGCGGCAACGCCGATCTGACCGCGATCCTGCCCATTCTTCGCCTGAAAATGGAGCGGGACTGCATTCCCGAAGAAAAGCTCCAGGGGCTCCAGCGGCTTTCCCGGTTCGTCAGCGAAACCGCCAACCTGGTGCCCCTGGCCAGCCGCCCCTTCGTGGGCAAAAGCGCCTTCGCCCACAAGGGCGGCATCCACGTCAGTGCCGTGATGAAAGACCCCCGGGCCTACGAGCACATCGACCCGGAGCGGGTGGGCAACCAGCGGCACGTCCTGGTTTCGGACCTCTCCGGCCGCAGCAACGTGGCCTACAAGGCCAAGGAGCTGGGGGTGGATCTGGGCGCCAACGGCTGCGAGAGCCGCCAGATCGTGGCCGCCATCAAGGAGCTGGAACAGGAGGGCTTTCAGTACGACGCCGCCGAGGGCTCCCTGAAAATCCTCATGGAAAAGCTGACCCGGCAGTTCAAGCCGGCCTTCGACCTGGAATCCTTTCGGGTGACCATCGAAAAGGATCGGGACCGGCCCTGCCACGCCTACGCCACCATCAAAATTTCGGTGGACGGCCGCCAGGAGATCACGGCGGCGGAGGGCGACGGCCCGGTGAGCGCCTTGGACAACGCCCTGCGCAAGGCCCTGGGCCAGTTCTTTCCGGACCTGGACGCCATGCACCTGGTCGATTTCAAGGTGCGGGTCATCGACGGCCGGGAAGGCACCGCCGCCAAGGTCCGGGTGCTCATCGAATCCCGGGACACCGATCAGCTCTGGAGCACCGTCGGCGTCTCCGAGGACATCATCGAGGCCAGTTGGCAGGCCCTCGCCGACAGCTTTCAGTACCGTCTGGCCGAGATCGCCGGAGAGCCGGAATGTCCGCCGCCCGCCCCCGCCGCCGGGGCGGACGACGCCGGGCCGTAATTCGGCGGTAGAAGAAATGTCCGCGGCCGGGCACCAACGGCCGTGGAACGGGAGCGCCACCTTTTCCCCGCGGATCAACCCACAGCAAGGACCACTCGCAACCCATGAAACACAAGGAAGCGGTACACGCCGCGGGAACGGCCGACGGCCTCATCCCGCGGCCCATGCTCCTGGATGGAGATCCCAACGATTTTTCATCGGCATTTCGCGAATTCTGATTGAGCGTACCCCGATTTTCCATCCAATTTCGTAAAAAAACAAAAGGAGCATGTCATGTCCGAACGCGTATACATTTTCGACACCACCCTGCGGGACGGCGAGCAATCGCCCGGCGCCAGCATGAACACCGGAGAAAAGCTGCGGCTGGCCGGTCGCCTGGAAAAGCTGGGCGTGGATGTCATCGAGGCCGGCTTTCCGGCGGCCTCCGAAGGCGATTTCGAGGCGGTTTCCCGCATCGCGGAAGAGATCCGGGAGTGTCAGGTGGCGGCCCTGTGCCGGGCCGGGAAAGACGATATCGACAAGGCCTGGGCCGCCGTGAAGCACGCCGCCAAGCCCCGCATCCACACCTTCATCGCCACCTCGGACATCCATCTGGAATACAAGCTGCGGATGTCTCGGGAAGAGGTGGTCAAGGCGGCCGTGGAGGCGGTGGGCTACGCCCGGTCCCTGACCAGCAGCGTGGAGTTTTCCGCCGAGGACGGCTCCCGGAGCGATCCCGACTACCTGTGCGAAGTCTTCGGAGCGGCCATCGCCGCCGGGGCCACCGTCGTGAACCTGCCGGACACGGTGGGATACGCCATCCCCAGCGAGTTCGAGCAGATGGTGAAATACGTGATGGAACACACCCCGGGGATGGACAAGGCGATCCTCAGCGTCCACTGCCACAACGATCTGGGGCTGGCCACCGCCAACACCCTGGCCGCCATCCGGGCCGGGGCCCGCCAGGCGGAGGTGACCATCAACGGCATCGGGGAGCGGGCCGGGAACACCGCCCTGGAAGAGGTGATCATGGCCATGCACACCCGGCCCACCTATCTGCCCATGGAGACCAACATCGTCACCGAACAGATTATGCCCACCAGCCGGCTGGTCAGCATGATCACCGGCATGATCGTCCAGCCCAACAAGGCGGTTGTCGGGGCCAACGCCTTCGCCCACGAGGCGGGCATCCACCAGGACGGCGTGCTGAAAAACCCGATGACCTACGAGATCATGCGGCCGGAAACGGTGGGGCTGAAAACCAGCAATCTGGTGCTGGGCAAGCACTCGGGCCGGGCGGCCCTGCGGTCCCGGTTGGAGGAGATGGGCTACCAGCTCTCCGACGAGGAGCTGGCCCAGGTGTTCAAGGAGTTCAAGCGGCTGGCCGACCGGAAGAAGAGCGTGGTGGACGAGGACCTGGAGGCCCTGGTGACCGAAGGCATCCTGCGAACCACCGACGTTTTCAAGCTGGAGTATCTGCACGTTTCGGCGGGGACCACGGTCATGCCCATGGCCAGCGTGGAGATGTCCATCCACGGACGGAAGGCGCGGGGGGCCGACTACGGCAACGGCCCCATCGACGCGGCCTACAACGCCATCGCGGCGTTGACCGGCGCGGAGTCGGAGCTGCTGCGGTTTACCGTGGCGGCCCTGACCGGCGGCACCGACGCCCAGGGCGAGGTGACGGTCCGGCTGCGGGAAAACGGCCTGATGGCCCTGGGCCGAGGCGCGGACGCGGACATCATCACCGCCGCCGCCAAAGCCTACGTAAATGGTCTCAACCGGCTGGAATACCTGAAGGAGCATCCGATCACGGATCGGCAGACGCTGTAATCGTTTCCTCGCGTGCCTCCGGCGTTGGTTCGGGCCGTCCCAGCAGTTCCCGGACGGTCCGGGCCAGCCGGTCTTTGGAAAGCGGCTTGGTCAGCACGGCGTCTCCGTCGGACCCGATGTTCGCGTTTTCCAGGTACGAGGCGCAAAGGATTACCGGGAGACCCGGCCGAAATTGCCGCGCCGCCCGGGCCAGCCGTTCGCCCCCCAGCCCCTTCAAATTGAGATCGGCGATCAGCAGGTCCACCGTCTGCGGGGCGGCCTGAAAGGCGGAGAGAGCCGAAAGTCCGTCCCCCGCGGCGGTCACCGAGAATCCCAGGTCGGTCAGCCGGTCGCGGGTTTCCCGGCGGCTTGCGGGATCGTGGTCGGCCAGCAACACCCGACCGGCCGGCTCCGGGACCCACGCCGCCACGCCGGACATCGGGAAGTGGATCGAAACGACGGTGCCCGCTCCGGGTTCGCTTTGGACCTGAATCTGTCCGCCATGATGGCGAACGATGCCGTGGGCCACCGCCAGCCCCAGCCCCTCGCCCACCGGCCGGGTGGTGAAATAGGGCTCGAAGCATTTTTCCGGCACCGCCGGCTTCATCCCCGGCCCCGTATCCCGCACCCGCAACCGAAGATAGGCGCCGTCGCCCAGCACGTTCGACTCCCGTTCCGCGACCGGAGCGTCGTCCACCCGGTCCAGGGAAAACGTCACGGTTCCGCCCGAAGCTTCGATGGCCTGCAAGGCGTTGCGGCAGATGTGGCGAATCACCTGTTTCAGCAACTCCGGGTCGCCTTCCACCGCGCCGGCGTCCAGGGGCGCGGATTTCCAAACCATGCGGCAACCGGCGGGAAGCCGGGGCTGAAATTCCGAAAGGATTTCGCTGGCCAGCGCTTCCAGATTCACCGGTCGAAATCGGCCCAGTCGCTGCCGACTGAAGGTCAAAATTCGGTGAACCAGCGTCCGGGCCCGCTCCGCGCCTTCCACGACCCGTCGCAGATAGCCTTCGGCCTCGGAGCCGGGAGCAACGGTCTCCAGGGCCAGCTCCGCATATCCCAAAATCGGGGATAGTTGATTGTTGAAATCATGGGCCAGGCCGCCGGCCAGGGTGCCCACCGCCTCCATTTTCATGGCCAGCCGCAACCGTTCTTCCAATCGGCGTTCTTCGGTAATGTCCCGCAGAAAAAGCAACACCGCCTCCGCCCCGTCCCAGGCGATGACCACGCCATTTCCCTGGGCGAAGGCCACCTTCCCCCCGGAACGGGGAATGCGAACCGTGATCGGCTCTTCCAGGGTTTCCCCGCCCAGAATCCCCAGCATCCGCTCCTGGAGCGGCGGGGCGTCGTCCGGATGCAAAAAGGTGGAGAAGGGCTGGCTCCAGAGCGTCCGGTCGTCCCGGCCGAACAGCCCGCGCGCCCGGGGATTGTGAAAGCGGATGAGATCGGCCTGGACCACCAGCACCGCCTCGTCGGCGTTTTCCAGCAGCAACCGGTACCGTTCCTCGGAGGCCCGGAGCGCCGCCTCGGATCGCTTTCGCTCCAACACCTCCCGCTTTAATCGGCGGTTGGCGTCCTCCAGCTCCGCCGTCCGTTCCCGCACGGCGGATTCCAGGTTGAAATTCCGGTCCGCCAGCATCCGACCCCGCAGTCGATTTTCCAGAATCAGCGCCAGCATCCGGACGCCGTTTCGGATCAGCGCCAGAATTTCCGGGGCCGGGTCTTCGGCTTCGTCCACGCTCTCCACCACCACCGCGCCGAACCGGTGACGTGCCGTGGCGATGGGGATGGCGCTCGCCTCCCCCTCTTCCGCCACGACCACCCGCACCCGAACCTCCTCCAGCAGCGCGTTGATGGCCTCCACGAAAAAATCGACCATCCGCTGGCGATGTTTAAGCTGGGTCAGATTCAGCATCAACAGGAAGAGGTCGTGGGCCCGACGATCGAAATTCACGGAGGGACGGCCCCGGGCAGAAACTGGGGCGCGTTGGCGGCCAGCCATTCGTCGGGGTCCCGGAAAAAGGGGTTTTCGGTGATGACGCCGCCGCTGATGGCGTAGGGATGGGTCTGAAGCGCCTGCATGATTTGCGCGCCGGAGAAGCGGGCGAGGTTGTACAGGCAGATGCTGATCCAGGGTTTCCCGGGAATGAAGTAGTTCAGGCGGGATTCATAGGCCATCAGATGTTCCGCGCCGGGAATGGCTTCCAGTGCCCAGGCCATTTCCGCCGTGCCCCGGATGTTCCGCGGCCCGTTTCGCTGGCTTTCCTCGAAAAAGGCCTCCAGCCCCTCGTCCATGGCCAGGGGCGAAAAGGTGCCGTCGGGATAATACAATTCCCGGGCCGATTGGATGCGGAAACGGTCGGGATCGTCCAAGTTTGTCCCGCCGTCCGGAAAGCGATGCCGGTAGGTCTGGCGGAACCGTTCCGAATTTTGTTCCACCGGGCAGTAAAGTTGAAGATCGCCGTCCAGGTCGCCCTGGTGCAGAAATCCGCAGATGATTTCGTCGCGTTCTTCTTCGGTTTCATAAAAACCGCAGAGATGAACGCCCCAGTTGCAACAATAGCCCCCAAAGCCCAGGGCCAGCGCCTCCTGATCGGATGTATGAATGTGCATGGCGCCTCCTTGGTTGAACCTTTGGATGTCGTTCAAACCGTTCCCGAAAAATTCAGTATTACTAAAATAATGACGATTGGAGAATTTTCATCCCCCACCGCCTTTTTCCGCAGAATTCCCATTGAAGATGGCGCCGGAACAGTAAAACACTTGGGCGTTCCGGAACCACCCCGTCTCAGGTCCCGGATTCGTCGCCGGCCTTGGCGCGATCGCGCTTTTTCCGCCGCCCCTCCAGAAACTCCAGCAACCCGTACCAGACCGCCAGCGTGGCCCCGCCCTCGTCCAGGTTCCCGATCAGCGGAAGGGTGTCGGGGATGATCTCCAAAAGGCCCGCAGTGGGATTCAGCAGATAAATGCCGCCGACCACGGCCATCAGATAGACCACCCGCGCCGGAACGCCCCGGGCGGACAGCGGGGTGTTCAGGAAATTCCGGCCGCCTTCTTTTCCGGCGCGGTCCTCGTCTTTGGAAAACGAATCCGTCATGGGATTTCCTTTCATGAGAAATCCGGATGTTTCTCCGATTTGGAAAAAAGGGAAACGGACGAAGCGGGACGGCCCGGAGGAATCCCCCAAAAAATTCCCGTTGGAAAACGGGGAGAAAAACCCGCCGGGCGGTAAAATTATGCCCCGGCGTCGGCCCAACGGATCACCGGTTCCCGGCGGCCGGCGAAACGCTGGTATTCCACGTCGGGATGGCCCAGACCGATGACGGCGTGGACGGTCTCCTCCGCCGGGATGTCCACCGCCGCCTTGACGCGCCGGTCCTTGGCCATGGCCGCCACCACGAAACCGATGAGGACCGTGCCCAGCCCCATGGCGTGGGCCGCCGGCAACATCTGGCCCGTTGCCAGCAAGGCGTCTTCGGCCGGGCAGCTCGCCCCGGGGCGCGAGCCCACCAGGATAGCCGCGGTGGCGCCGTGGAAAAGCCGATCCCGGCCGGTCCGGTCCCAGCCGTCCAGCGCCTCGGAAACGGAATCGAAATGGTCGCGATAATAATCGGCCAGCGCCGGTCGCCCCAGCCAGCGCAGGGGATGGCGAACCCAGGGCCGGGCCGCCAGTCGGTTCAGCCGTCGGAAAAAATCGGCCACGGCCCCGCCCAGTCGAAGCACCGCCGCCCGGTCCGGCAGAACGGTAAAGGTCCAGGCTTGGCTGTTGGTCCCGGAGGGGGCCGTAATGCCCACCCGGATCAGATCGTCCAGCCACGCCCGCGCCACCGGCCGCGCCGTGTAGGCCCGGCAGGAACGGCGGGATCGCATCAGTCGGACCAGTTCTCCGACGTCGGGTTGACCGAAAGGCAGCCATTCGGCGCCGGAAACGAAGGATTGGAAACGGACCGCGTCGGTTTCCAGGGATTTCACCCGGACCGCGTCCACCGGGCAGACCGCCGCGCAGTGGCCGCAGTTGAGGGACCGGTCTCCGGTGACCCGCGCCAGGCCGTCCACCATGGAAAGGGTGTCCGAAGGACAAATCCGGACGCAGGCGCCGCAACCGACGCAGGTTTCCGGGTCAATGACGGTGGAGACGGTTCGGTCCGTCATAAAGGGCCTCCCGAATTCGGCGCGAAGGGCGGTTCCAAGGCCGGGCGCGCCGGCCGAAAGAAAGGCTTGCCGGTTTCGGGGCCAGCGGCCGGAACCGGGCGAAACGGGCGTTTTTCCGTTTCGACGAAATGCCAAGCGACGGAAAGGATACCATGCTTGGAGAGGAAACGCACGGGGAAGCGCCTCCGCCCGGCATCGGAAAGGGCGCCGGAGGAATGGCCATGCCCATGGATCAGGCGGGGGGAAGGAGCCGGGCGAAGGCCTCGCGGAGGGCGGACATGCGGTAGGGTTTTTGGATGAAGCCGGAGATGTCGGCGGGGTTGAGCCGCCGGACGGCCTCTTTCTGGCTGAATCCGCTGGAAAGAAGAATGGGCAGCTCCGGCCGCATTTCCCGGAGCGCTTCGGCCGCCCGAACGCCGTCCATCCGGGGCATGCTCAAATCCAGAAGGACCGCGACGATGTCGTCCCCGTGGGTCCGGAAGGCGTCCAGCGCCTCCAGGCCGTCCCGGGCGGTCCGGGTCCGGAAGCCGAGGCGGGCCACCATTTTTTCGCCGAGGGCGCGCACCGCCTCGTCGTCGTCCACCACCAGAACCACGCCCCGGTCGGACGCCCGGCTTTCCTCCGCGCTTTCCGCCACCTCGTCGTCCGAATCTTCCTCCTCCGGAACCGCCATGGCCGGAAACACCACGGAAACGGTGGTCCCTTTCCCCGGCGCGGTGTCCACGAACAGCGTGCCCTCATGCCCCCGAACAATGCCCTGGACCGCGGACATGCCCAGGCCGCGACCCAGAAATTTGGTGGTGAAGAAGGGTTCAAACAGACGGCTCCGGGTGTCCGGGTCCAT
>JBKHDD010000037.1:0-32265 GCA_046541515.1 Desulfococcaceae bacterium | reverse complement strand
GGCGCGGGAAAAGGCGCGGAAACACGGTCGGAAACCGGCGGCGGCCAAGAAAAGACCGCGGGGAATCGGACCCAATCCGAACACCATCGGCGGCCGGGCGGAGATTCCGGCGCGTCCGGCCGGACGGGAACGGGGGACAAAGCGGAGCGGCGGGAAAAGGCGCGTCCAACCGGCGCCGACGGTTCCGCCGCCCGGAAAGTCGCCGCCGCCTCCCAAGGCCCCAGCGACCTGGACATGGCCCTGGACCTCCTCCAAACCGGCTTCCGCCGCGTCGCCGCCAAATACCACCCGGACACCGGCGGCGACACCGACCAGATGCAGCGGTTGAATCTGGTGCGGGACCGCCTGGAACGGCTGTGCAAGCAGGCGTTTGGGAAGCCGGGGGTGGTGAAGGGGCGGGGGTAGACCTGTTCGTCGGGATTCGGTTCCGGGGAGAACGGCGGAAGCGTGAACAGCCTCAAACGGCCATTTGTCGATTCGACGAAATCCCCGGTTTTCCTGGATACATGCGCCGAATGGTTGTCCGTTGTCAAGAAAACCGGCCGTTCCTTTTCGCGGAGAAGCCTTTTCAGGAATTCGACGAAGCGGTCGCCGTTCATGCCTCCTTCGAACGTCGTGAAATGCATGCCGCCCTTGGGACTGATCGCGGAAGCCATGTTCAGTCGAAGCCCGGTTCCGGCCGTTTCGACAACCGGCGTCTTCCCTTTCGGAGACCCTGTCGTTCCGCTTTGGGAGGTGGTGGAAATCCCGGCCTCGTCCTCGAAAAAAATTTCGGCGTCCCCTTGGCGGGCCGTCTCCTTGATTCGGGGGTATTCCGTGCTTTTCCAAGCCTCAACTTCCGGGATTTTGTTCGGCCGCACGGCGCGGCGGGCGTTGGGGAGAAAGCCCCATCCTTTTCAAAATCCGGCCCGCCGTCGTTATGCTCGCCCGCTTGCCGAATTCCTCGAAGACGACGTCCCGAATCGTCCAGCGGGTCCAAAGCGCGGACTCGAAGCCGTAATCCTCGGGAGAAGGTTCGGTGACAGTTCGCAGAAATTTCTCTTCCATGTCCTCGTTCACGGTCCTCCCGCGCCCGGGCAAGGGGCGGTCCTTCAACGCGTCCCATCCGCCCTCTTTGTGCCGGCGCGGCCCGTCGTACATGCTGAAACGATGGAATCCGAGAGCCGAGACGACGTCTTCGGGGCCCTTGCCTTCTTCAACGACAAGCCGCACCCCTCGTTTTCGCAGTTCTTCGCGGCCGGCTCGATCCAGTTTTCGTCCGTAAAGGTCTTTTTTCAGAATGGTTTCAGTGCAACATATGTCGGATTGAAATTGAACCCATTAAAAAAAACAGTCGCGGCCGGAATCCATGGGGGGAACCGATCCTCCCTCCGCCAAGGCGATGGCGGGCGCCAATAGAGACCAGTGGGCGGCCGCGATCATCACCCCGACCGCGAAGCCCGACATGCCGTCCAGCAACTTGCGGTTGATTTCCCGGAAGAACAAGACCGGCGCCGCGCCGGCGGCGACGAGAAACCAGGTTGACAGGGTGGCCAGCAGGGCCCGGGCCGCGGGCGCATTTGGGTAAACCAGGCGAAAAACATGGTCGGACATTTCCTTTCGGCAAATCCGGTGGCGGAGATCGGGCAAGGCGTTTCGCGGAAGCGAGACGGGCCTTGGGGCGCGGGGACAGCCCCGCCACCGCAAACCTCGACTTCGCGGCGCGGGTCTGCCGGGCCGCCGGCGCGATGGTGGCGAAAACCGCCGGGTGTGCATTGCCTGATTTCCGATCCGTCTTATCTTGGACTTTCCCCGAAACGGCGGGTTGGAAAACAACCCATCCGCCATCGCACCGCAAACCGAGGAGGTTTGGAATGTCTGGTTCATGCGACGGCCAATGCAACAAGACCGAGTTTTTCGCGAACCTCAAATGCCCCAACTGTTTCAGCAAAGCGGTTTCCGTATGCCGCGATGATTCCGGAGATCCGGAGTCGGGCGAGTGCCAATCCTGCGAATGCCGATTCGAGCTCAATCCCGAGCTGAAAATCATCGGGATGGAGTAGTTTGGCCGGTTATTCCCCGCGAATTTCCTTCCGCAGGGCGGTTTGAAGCCGGCGGGTGAGGGGACCCGGGGTTCCTTCGCCCACGGTTTCGCCGTCCAACGCCACCACCGGCGTGACTTCGGTGGTGGTCCCCAGTAGCATGGCCTCCGAGGCCGACCCCATCCCGTCCCGCGAAATGGGATGTTCCCGCACCGGGATTTCCAGCCTTTCGCAAAGTTCCAGAACGGCCCGTCGGGTGATTCCCGACAGAATGTAAGGGCATTCCGGATAGGTCCACAATACGCCTTCGAACACCGCCGCGAAGCTGGTGTGCGCCCCTTCGGTGATCATCCCGTCCCGCACGAACACCGCCTCCTGCGCGCCTTTCTCCGCCGCTCGCTGGCTGGCCAGCACGTTGGCCGTCAAAGACACCGTTTTTAAATCGCATCGGGTCCATCGGATGTCGGGCGCCGTGACCACCGCGACCCCGTTTTTCCATCCCGATTCGTTGGGAAAAAACCGGCCGGCCGAGGCGTAGACCGTCGGCGGCGTCGGCTTCTCGGGAAACCGATGTTTTCGCGGGGCGGCGCCGCGCGTCACCTGGATGTAGACCGTGGCCGCCCCTTCGGTCAGATTGTTTTGGGCCAGCAATGTCTCCGAGGCGGCGTCCAGTTTCCGAAATTCCGCTTCGGGCAGGTCGATCCGCAGCCCATCCAGGGAATTCCGCAGCCTTTCCAGGTGAGCCGCTCGGCGAAACAGGCGATTGTCGTGGGCCAGAATCACCTCGTAGACCCCGTCGGCGAAGAGGAATCCCCGGTCGTCCGGCGAGATTTGGATTTCGTTTTTGAATCGAAATTCTCCGTTGAAATAGACAAGCATTTGGTTTCTCCGAAACATGAAAGTGAGGGTCAACCCGAAATGCCCCAAGGGCCGGTTGGTTTCCTTTCGGTGAGCGTTCGTGCCTCCGCGGAGGCAAACGCCGGAGATTCTTTCCCGCGGAAATTCCCGGAACGCAACGCCTTCGGACCGGCGCAATGTCGCCCCGCTGAACCCGCGAAGGCGCCGCTTCGGCCATGGGATGGTTGGTTGGGCGCAAATTTTCGGGTGGATGGAAAAAAAAGAAACGTTTCGGAGAGGATTTTTACGCCGGGCGGGAACAAAGGGCAAGGAAAAGCCGAGCGGGGCGAACCGTTGACAAGTTCGCCCCGGGTCGGTAATGATTACTCCGCGTCTTGGGTTTCCAGCGTCGCGATGCGTTGTTCAATTTCCGCGAGCCGATTGCGGGTCCATTCCGCCTCGGCGCGCAGGCCGGTCAGCGAATTTCCCGTACGCTCGGAAATCGCCGTGGACGAGGCGGGGGCGGCGTACGCGGCTCCCCAACCGAAGCGCGCCCCCCCGCCGAATCCTCTTCCGCCGCGTCCGCGCCCACGACCGTAGGCAAAACCGTAGGCCGCGTCTCCGGCGTTCCGTACGCACCAGCCTCGACCGCCGCCGGTCATGGGACCCATTCCTCTCGGTCCGGTTCGATCAAATCCAGGCATGTCGATCTCCTTTCGTTGTTATTCGTTCTCGCCGTTTTCTTTGCGGGGCGCAACGGGGACGGGATTGACGTTTTGTCCCCCGCCGGCCCGTCCTTGGCCGCGACCCGCGCCGCCCCGTTTGCCGCCTCCGCCTTGGCCCATGCCGCGCCCTCCGGCGCCGCGACCGCCGCCTCGGTTGCCCGCGCCGCCGCCGCAAGGGCCGCGTCCGCGTCCTGCGGGACCTTGTCCATTGGGTCCGGTTCCATCTCCTCTGGGCATATCTTCTCCTTCCGTTGTGTCGAAACGATGGCCCGCGCCATGGCGACCTCGCCCGCCTCGGCGTTCCCGCAGGACGTAATGGCCGCCGCCGATGTTGACGCCTTTTCCCGTGACCAGCGCCTCGGCGACCCGGCCGCGGGCCGCGGCGAGAATCCGTCCGTAGGTCTGGCGGGAAACGCCCATCAGTTGGGCCGCCGCGTCCTGGTCCATTCGCTCGAAATCCGACAGACGAATCGCCTCCATTTCTTCCATGGAAAGGTCCAGCTCCCCGTTGGGGGGGATGTCGGTGGGCCCAAAACGAGCCGTTTTCGGGCATTCGGATACCCATCGGCGCTTTTTTGGTCTCGGCATGAGGTCTCGTTTCCGTTATGAGTATTTGAAAGGGAATGTAGGGCATCGGCGGGTTTCTGTCAAGAAAAATTTTGGTCATATGATCGTTTCAGTTCCGGACCGGCTCCGCCGGAAGGTTCGTCCACTCATATTCTTATCCAATGATTTAAGCTGGATCGGGGAGAAAGGTAGGGGGGGCAACTCTGGGCAATTGCCTCCCGGCGGAAGTCCCGCCGCCCCTCGGATTCCTCCGGAATGAAAAGGGTTCTTTGGGTTGGCAAAAGGGAAATGATTCGTTAATTGGGAAGCGTTGGCCGGCCCGATCCGGATTTGCCGGCGGGCTTTCCAGATTGGGACATTCGTGTTGCGGCCGGAGGGGCCGCCGGGGAAGGGGCGGGGAACATGGCCATTCCGCCGGCCCGAGACGGAAATCCGACGGAAAAAAAAGTTGGCGGTGGCGCAATGCCCATTTCGGCATTATGGTTCCGAACGAGGCGATTTGCACCAATTTTCATACCGGGCGCCCCTCGAGCGGGGGAACAACTCGCCAATCCCCCTTGAGGGGGGGCGGAGGGTGTTTGAGCTTCGGTATCGGTATTTTTGCAAACCCCCTTGGCCGGGAGCCATCCGGCCGTCCAAATCGTTTGACCCCCTTTCCCCCACGGCGCCGTCAGGTGTGGAAATCCGACGAATCGAGCGGACCCCCCCATTCCTTTGGCTCATCCCTTGCCCATTCCGGAAATTCCGCGAGCGGCCTTCGATCCACAGACCGATTGCCGAATGCTCGGGGTGGCCGCCCAATGGCCGAATCCATTCCTTGGCGCCGGGGAAGAACGAATCGGGAAACCTTCTTCGCTTTTCCCAAAGCGGAAAAAACCAATCTGAAATGAGTCCAATCCATTCCGAAAATCCATGGCCGCCGCGGGCGGTGCTGATCGCCCCCGCCGATACCGAAACCGCCCGTTCGGCCGAACGGCTGTTGCGCGATGTTTCCGCTTCCGTTCTGATCTGGAGACGGGTGGGTTCCCCCGCCGGGGCCGCGCGGGATCGGTCGGCGGAGCTGTTTCTGACCGCCTTCGAATCCACGCCGGAAGAGGCGGGCCGCCGGATTCGGGAGATGCGGGCGGCCGGATGCACCGCGCCGATCCTGTGGCTTCGGCGAAATCTCTCCCCGGCGGAGGCGAAAGCGGTCCGTGCGGCCGGGGCATTCGACGGCTTCGATCCCGAGGCGATATCCACCGAGGAATTGGAAAGGCGGGTTCGAGATGCCGCGACGAAAACGGGGGAACTTCCGGAAGAGGTCGGCACGGACGGCGTTCGCTGCGACGTTTGCCGCAACGCCGAGCTGGGCGTTTTGCGGTTCGGCGCCCGGGGGCGGCTGATTTGCGGAAATGGATCGCCGATCTTGGGCGGGATCCAATCCGCCGAAGGGGATTTCCCTCGGCGGCTGGAGGACCTTTTCCCCGCCGAAGTGGCCAGTCGGCTGCGGGGTTTTCGGCGGACGCTGTTGGCATCCGGAGGGAATATCTCCTATCGCCGGATCGACGCGGAAATCCGGCCGGGCCAATGGTTGCGGTTTACGGTTTCTCTCCCCGCTTCCGGTTCGGCGGGGGGCGAGGCGGCGGTGGCGGTGGTGGAGGATGTTTCGAAGGCGAAACGCGTGGAACAGCGATTGATCGGCTCCCGGCGTCGGGTTCGGAACTTGTCCCGTCGACTGCTGGAAGCGCTGGAGACGGAGCGGAAACGGGTCGCCCTGGACATCCACGACACCATCGGCGCCTCGCTTTCCGCCTTGCGGTACAGCCTGGAGCGGAAACTGGACCATCTTCCGGACGCGTTGGCCGACGGTCTTCGAACCGATATCGGGCGGATTGAATGGATGTCCAGGGAAATTCGTCGCATCCAGGCCGGCCTTCGTCCCTGCATGCTGGACGACATCGGCATCGGCGCCACCTTGCGCTGGTACGCCAAACAGTTCGGGCGAGACCATCCGCGGATTCGGGTGTCGCTGGCGGTGGAGGCGGCGGAATCCGAAATTCCGGAATCTCTGAAAATCGTTCTTTTTCGGATCGTTCAGGACGCCATGGACAATGCGGCCCGCCATTCCGGCGGCCAAGTGGTGACCGTTCGGCTGGAACGGCTGGACGGGCAGCTGCGATTGCGGGTGGGCGACAACGGGATGGGAATGGAATTGGAAACGGAGGCGGCGGATGAATCCGGGCGCGGACTGGCCCGGATGCGGGAACGGGCCGCCTTTTCCGGCGGCCGGTTGATGCTCCGTTCCTCCGGGGAGGGCGGGCTGGAAGTCGAGGTGGTCTGGCCGCTGAAAACGGAGCCGGAGGAATGAGCCGACGGCCGCGCCTGGCGATGGCGGAGGCGGATCGGGAGGCGTTCGCCGGATAAAAGACCGTCAAAAGGCCGGCAAACAGGGAAGGATAGGCTCCCAAAATGGGGCCGCCGAATTCAGGATCGGCTTTCCAGCGCCTCCATCAAGGCCCGAATGCAGGTTTCGGTGTCCGGCGGAAGATCCACAATCCGGCATCCGATATTGTAGGACTCCAACCCGGTGTCCTCTTCGCACCAGATCGCTTCCAGGGTCAGCGGCATTTTCTCCGCGAAAATCTCCAAACCGAATTTCAATTCGCTGCCCGGAAGAATCGGGCGTTCGGAAACCATCAGCATACCCCGCAGGTGAACATCCACCATGTGTCCGACGAACATGCCCGATGTCCGGTCGAAAACTTTGAGGTACCGGGCCAATTGAAGCCGCTTTTCCGCGCGTTTTTCCTTCATGGTCCTGCCTCGTGGGAAACGGGTTCCGGTTTTCGTTCGGCGGCTCGTCGGCTGGGGCTCTTTGCCGGTCGTTTCTCGCCGGGTCGGTTGCAAGGCCATCGGTTTTGACAATGGGGGAAATGTGAAAAACGAACCTAACCCAATCAAGGCCCCAAGTCAAACCCCGGTTTTCTCCGCTTTTCCCCCGCTTTTATCCGCCTGAAAAATCCCCGATTTCCGCCCTTTCCGTTTTGGGAAATGCTTGATCGCCGGCGAGATTTCGACGCCGCGCGTCCGAAGGCGGGCGACCGGAACCGGCCGGTTCATCCAACTTCTCCTTGTCGCGCATCCGCCGCCGCCGCCAGACCCTCCGTCAGAAACCGGTAGATTCGGTCCGGATGACCGGGGAGGTCTTCGTGGCCGAAATCCGGATAAAGGTCCATCCATTTGGGCGCGCCGATCCGGTTGAAGGCGGCGAATTGGGTGGAGGGCGGACAGATTTCGTCCATCAACCCGGTGGCGAACAGCACCTCGCCTTGAATCCGTCCACAAAGGTGCTGAACGTCGATGTAGCCCAGCCGTTCGAAGATTTCCGCCTCTCGCAGGTGGCGGGGATCGCGATAGCGGAACCAGTCCTGGAGTTCCCCGTAGGCGTCCCGGGCCAAATCGATGTCGTATACCCGGCGGTAGTCGCACAGGTACGGATAGACGGACGCCACCCGGAAGATTCTCGGTTCCAGGGCCGCGCAGGCCAGCGCCAATGCCCCGCCCTGGCTTCGGCCGACCGTTGCGATTCGGGAAGGGTCCACCTCGGGCCGCTCCATCACGATCCGGGCCAATTGGGCGGCGTCCAGAAAGATGTTGCGATAGAGCATGCGCTCCGGCGCATCCTCCAACCCCCGCACGATATGGCCGCGCAGCGTGGGACCTCGAACGCCGCCCACGTCCTCCGACCGTCCGCCTTGGCCCCGGCAGTCCATGGCCGCCACGGTGAGCCCGGCGGCCGCGTAGGGCAACATCTGCACCCATTCCACCGCCCGCGAACCCAACCCATGAAACCAGAGGAGCGCCGGACCCGGCGGCGCCGAATTTCGGGGACGGACCATCCGGGCGTGAATCCGCGCGCCGCCCACGCCGCCAAAGGTCAGATGGCCGCATTCGGCGTAGGGCGTCCCGAAATCGTCGGCTTCCCAATTGAACGTCTTGCCCAGGGCCGTCATTTCGGCGACGCCCCGGTCCCAGAATTCGTCGAAGTCGGACGGTTTCGGATTGGTTCCCGTGTAAATCCGGAGCGCTTCCAAGGGCAGGTCAAAGGTGGCGGGCATGATGGACTCCCAAGGGGTGAGGGTTGCGGAAACGGCGTCCGAGGGCGTCGCCCTCGTCATTTCGTGGCGTTGCCGAACGGCGGAGGCGCTTCCGGCCTTTTCAGATTCCGGGAAGGTCGGGGGCGAGGATTTCGGCGACCGCCTGGGCGTGGATCGCGGCGCCCGTCGCCAAGACCGCCTCGTTGAAGTCGAACCGGGGGCTGTGGAGCGGGTGCACGAACCCGGCTTCGGGGTTCCGCACGCCCAGAAACCAGAGGACGCCGGGGACCCGTTGATGGAAATAGGCCATGTCCTCGCCGCCCATGAAGGGACGGGACGCCCGGACGACCCGCTCCGGCCCCACCACCCGTCCGGCGGCGCCGAGAAGGGTTTCGGTCAGTTCGGGGTCGTTGTAGACCGACGGATATTCCAGGTTCACCTTCAGCTCGCAGGTTCCGCCGTGGAGGCCGGCCACATGCTCCGCCACCCGTCGAAGCCGTTCCGCCAGGCGGTCCCGTTCCTCCGGGGCGAGGGTGCGCAGGGTGCCGGAGAGGCGAACCCGGTCCGGAATGATGTTGTTGGCCGTACCGCCTTGGATCGCCCCGAATGCCAGAATTACCGGTTCCAGCGGATCGGTCTGGCGGCTGACGATGTGCTGGGCCTCCATGATCACCGAGGCGGCCATGGTCACCGGGTCCACCGCTCGATGGGGAAAGGCGACGTGGCCGCCCCGCCCGATCATTTCCAGCTCGAAGCCGGCGGAGGAGACCGTGGCGTGGCCCGGCGTGGCGTAGGCGTGGCCTTCGTCCACGTCGGGATTCAGGTGCAGGGCCAGGATGGCCGTCACCGGCGGATCGGTCAACGCGCCGTCCCGGATCATGGCCAGGGCCCCGCCCGGCGGCTTTTCCTCGGCCGGCTGAAACAGAAACCGCACGCCGCCCTTCAATCGATCCCGCACGTCGGCGAGCAATTTGGCCGCCCCCAGCAACATGGCCGTGTGGCCGTCATGGCCGCAGGCATGGGCCGCGTCGGGTTGGGTCGAGGCGTATGCCACCGTCTTGGCGTCGGCCATGGGCAGGGCGTCCATGTCGGCCCGCAGCGCCACCAGGGGCCCTTCCGATTCCCCCATGAGGGTCGCCATGACCCCGGTTCCGCCCACGCCCACCCGGACGGAAAGTCCCAGCCCCTTCAGGTGGTCGGCCACCAGGCCGGCGGTCCGGAACTCCCGCATCCCGGTTTCCGGATGGCGGTGGATGTCCCGTCGGACCGCCCGCATCTCCGGAAGAATGGCGCGTGCCGCGTTGAGAAAACGGTTCACTCGCGTCGCCTTCCGATTGACCCGACGCCGGGATCTGGGGTAAGATAACTTTTCTCTTTCCCGGTCTGAAACATTTCTTTCATGTGGATTCCATCTTCGTTGACGGCGCCCCCATGCCGTCCGGGACCTCGGCGAAGCCCGGCCGGTTCCGGCGAGAGCGGTCGCGCGAAGGTGGACATTCGCCCATCTGGAACGTCCTCGCGCCTTCGCGCGGGAGTCTGGGGGAGCTGGAATGAAACGTGCGTTGACCGAAATGTTGATTTGCCCCGCCTGTCTGCCCCGGGAAATCGGCCTCGGCCTCGACGGCCGCCACGCCGAAGGAGACGACATTCTTCTGGGGGAACTATCCTGCCGGGAGTGCGACCGGCGATATCCGATCCGGGACGGCATCGCCATCCTGCTGCCCGACGCCGAATCGATCCCCGGCGGAGACGCCTATCTGGGAGACGCCGCGGTTTCGACCTATTTGTGGAGCCACTACGCCTACCTGATGGGCGACGAGGACGCCACCAACGCCTATCGGGTCTGGTCCGAGCAACTTCGGGATGAAAACGGGCTGGCGCTGGACCTGGGCTGCGCCACCGGGCGGTTTACCTTCGAAATGAGCCTTTCCGGCGACCTGGCGGTGGGAGTGGACCGGTCGCCCGATTTGGTCCGATGGGCCCGCCGGGTGGCGCGCCAGAAAGAGCTGGTGTTTTCGGCCCGGATCGAAGGGGAGCTGACGGAACGACGCCGAATCGAAATTCCCGGCCACTGGAAAACCGATCGGGTGGAATTTCTGGTGGGAGACGTGACCGCGCTGCCCTTTCCCTCCGACGCGGCGGGCGCCGTCGCTAGCCTCAACGTGCTGGACAAGGTGGCCCGTCCCCTAAAACATCTGAAGGAGCTGAACCGGACCGCCCGAAAACGGGACGCGCGGCTGGTGTTTTCCGACCCCTTTTCCTGGTCCAGAGAATTTACGCCGCCGGAGCACTGGCTGGGCGGTCGAGAGGACGGCCCCTTTCCCGGAAGGGGCGTCGACAACGTTCAGGCCCTGCTTCAGGGAAAAGACCGAGTCCTTCGGCCGGCCTGGTCGGTGGCGCAGCGTGGATACGCCTGGTGGCGCATCCGGAACCATCAAAACCACTTCGAACAGATTCGAAGCCACTTCATCACGGCGGTTCGCTGACGACGCCCTCGCTCCGGTTCGCCAACGAGCCCCGTTCTTCCGTCCCTTTTGAAATCCGGACGCGGCCCAATCGGACCGGCTTTGAGGCGTTAAAGGCAATGCCGTGCACTTTGGGATTTCAATTGCTCGACCGTACCAGATTGACCAAGGGCGAATGCGATTCGCCCCTGCCTTTTTTGGAGAAATGAACGGTATTGGCTTTGAAGGAGCGAAAAGGCCGGATTGACCGATGGCGTCTGGGACGCGCCATGGGGGAAACGCCATCGGAATGGACCCTTTCGGGAACCGGCGTCAGCGAAGCTTGCGTCGTCGTCGATTTTCCCCCTCCGGTCCCATTTCCATCAGCTTGGCCTGCACCGCGCAACCCACCACCACGATGGCCAAAAAAGACCAGATTTTGAATTGCGGGTCGATGGGCAGGGCCTCCGCCACCAGGGAGCCGCCGATGATCGTGGAAAGAAGGATCAGCGCCCAGTCGAACACGAACACCAGCAACGCCGTTCCCAGAATCCCGCCCCCGAAGCAGATCAGCCAAGTGAGCTGCCCTGGATCGAATTGGGTGATCCGGAGAATTTCCAGGGTAATAAATCCCCCCGCCAGAAATCCCGCCAGGCCCACGGCGAGCCCTTGCAGAAATATGGCCAGCAACGCCCCGACAACCCCCGCCACGATGGCGACGAGCACGACAATGTAGTCCGGCTGCTGTCCCAGAAATGCTTCGGTATAGGTGTATCCGGCCATGAAACCGAGGCCGCCCACGAACAGCCAGAAGAGCTTCCGGCCCAAAAGGGCCAGAATGGCCCCGACAATCAGGTTGGGGAAATTCATTGCCTCTCCGCGGATGGACCACCGGCGGGATTCCGGGCCGGTTGTCCTTGTCAATCGGGTGGTTCAGGGCTATGATGGGAAAAGGCCGACCGGAGGAAAAGCGTCCGGCGGGCCGAGACGGTCTATTGCATAGCAAAGCGTGCTCAAAAAATAAAGCATAAGGGATGAATCCCGTGAAAATACGGCTGAACCGGCCCTTGCTCCGAAGCCTGGCGGGGGTTGCGGCATGGGGACTGTTCCTGACCAGTTTGGCGTTCGCCGCCTTTCCGGCCGAGGCCGGCGCCCCGGCCGGAAAGGCGAAGGGGCCTGGCCATTCCGACGCTTTTCCCAGCGAGGCTTTCCGATGGGCCCGGGCCGAAATCGCCGTCCCGGAACGAACCGCCGTGCCTCGCATGGCGGCGGATTTGGACGATTCCTCCCAGACGGCCCCCCCTGTGGATGAAGGTTCCTCGACTCTTTCCCCGAACGCCGAGGTTCCGACCCGTTCCGCCTCTCCGGCCTCCCCCCTGGATGAAGCGAAATCCTCCGAAGATGGCGAAATTTCCGGCGACGGGGCGGCGGATTCCACGGAATCGGGCGATATGCCCGGGGCGGCCGCCCCAGACCCCATGGAGGCGTTCGACGACGAGGCCGACGAGACCGGGTTTGAATCTTTTTCCCCCGAGCAAGCTCTCCCCGAAGCCTCGGAGGCCTACCCGGAGACGGAAGAACCGGCCAATGCCGAGGCGCCGGTGGACGGGATCGCGCCTCTGGTGGAGTACGGCGAAGGGCGGGTGACCATCCGGGCGACCGGGGAACCCCTGGGCGATGTCCTCCATGAAATCCGGGAGGCCGGCGACATTCAGATTCAAGGATTAAATCATCGGGCCGACGACCCGCTTTCCTTTCAAGTGGAGAACGTGCCGGTGGAAGGGGCCTTGAAGCGGCTGATGCGCCATTTAAAGGAAAACAACTACGCCTTCGAATACAGCCGTACCCGTTTGCGCCGGATTTCGGTTTTTCCGGCGGGACGCACCGAAGCGGTTTCTCGGGCGCCCGCGGCGCCGGTCCCCCAGGCCGGCGAAGAAGAGGAAGCCCGGGAGCGGGTGGTCCGGGTGATTAACGTGCAAGAAGGCACCCAGGCCGAAAACCTGGATCTCCAGCAGGGGGACCTGATCGTGGAATACGACGGGGAAGCCATCAACAGCGCCCAGCAGCTGGTGGACGCCGTCAAGGCCCGTTCGGCCGAGCAGATCGTCCAGATGACCGTGGTGCGGGAGGGAAACCGTTTTCCACTGACCCTGAACGGCGGCCTGATCGGGATCAACATTTTGACGGTGAACGTGCCCCAGGACGCGCTGGGGCGGTAGCTCCGGATTTTTTCGCCACACGCTCGTTTTCCGAGACCGGAAAGGGCGTCGGGCTTCCAACCGCTTGCCAGCGGGTCCCCCACGGGACCCGCTTTTTATCTCCCAAATTCCTTCCGCGCCGTTTCCCCAAAATCAATCCTCGCCAACGGGCGTCTTTCTTGCGGCCGGTTCTCTCTTGCAAAAGTCCCATTTCTTTGTTTATTTAGTCTCCGGCCGACGCTGGCGCGCCTCTGATCCAGGTCCCGGAGAAAATCATCGATGTCTCCTTTTCCGGGTTTTCGCGGGATACCGATCTTCCCTCGGGAGAATGGCCCGACCTGCAACTTCGCCAAGTCGGGGTTCTTGTTGGATGGAAAATTCTGGAAACGAATTTCACCTGAACCCGTTCGCTTCGCAAGATGGACGGCCTGGCGAATCGGTTAAAATGCGGCAAGGCGACCGGGTGGACCTGTTGGTGGTCAACGAGGTGGCCGGTTTGATGAACGGGAAAAGGAGCGACTTGTCCGACTTCCATGGGCCTACGCCGCCGTTCGCCCGCAAGGAAATGTTCCTGTGTCTGCACAAAAAACATGCGCCCATTGTCTCCGAGGCGGCCGGGGTGATGGCCGCCCTGAAGGCCGATGGAACCTGCAGGCGGCTCGTTCTGTGGGTGCGGCAGGGCCAAGTCAACGGCTCCCCGAGGAAAGCGGAACGAAATCGGCCACGCCTCTTTGCCGCTCGCCGGAGGGGGAGGCGCGGCATTCCAAAGGGACGTATTCGAAAAGGCCAACGATTCGAACCGGAATGGCGGGTTCCCATGACCCTTGGGGGAATTCCGGAAGCGGCCGCCCGGATACAATCCTTTTTGGATGATCTCGGAACAGGGAAACCCAACAAAAGCGGGGGTTCGAATGGCGGTGACGATGGAAGCGAAGGGCGGATTCCAAAGCCGGGGCCTGCTGTGGAATGTGACGGTGATGACCGTCGTGTCGGTAATCGGGATACTGGCCCTTTTCGGGTTCTACCAGTATCGGCAGCAGACCAGCCGATTGGAGGGGCGGCTCCAAGTGTGGGCGGATCGGGCCATGGACCGGCTGGCCGCGAACCTTCGCCGTTCACTTTTCGGCCAGGACACCGATAGCGCCCATCGCGCCATCCGGGCCGAAATGCAGGCCGAGGAAATGGTCGGCGTCTTCGTGACCCTGGAAGGGGATATGCTCCACGGATTCGTTCGTTCTCCGGCAGGAGAGGTGGCGGTCGCCGACGAAATGCCGCCGACCGAGGGTCGCCTGGTTCTGGAACGACCGCTGGAAGAGGAGGGCACTCCTCTGGGCACGCTGACCCTGATGGTCAGTCGGGACATGCTTCAGGCCGAAGGCAACCGGCTGCTCTACTCCGTGGGCGGGCAGATGCTGGTGGTGGCGATTTTGCTGGCGGTGGTGCTGACCTTTTATTTTTCCCTCCGGGTGATTCGGCCCATGTCTGAAATCATCTCCAGCCTTTCGGAAAGCCATTCCCGGGTCATCGCTTCCTCGGAAACCATGGCGGCCAGCAGCCAGGCGCTGGCCGAAAGCGCCTCGGAACAGGCGTCCTCCCTGGAAGAATCTTCCGCCTCCCTGGAGGAAATGTCGTCCATGACGGGGCAGAACGCGGAACGGGCGGAGGAGGCCAATCGGCTGATGAAGGACAACCAGAAGGTCGTTCAAGAGGCCGACGAGGCCGCTTCCGCGTTGAGCGATTCCATGGCCGACATTTCCAAGTCCAGCATGGAAACCCGGAAGATCGTCAAGACCATTGACGAGATCGCCTTTCAGACCAATTTGCTGGCGCTAAACGCGGCGGTGGAGGCGGCCCGGGCGGGAGAGGCGGGCGCCGGCTTCGCGGTGGTGGCGGAGGAGGTGCGGAATCTGGCCTTGCGGGCCGCGGAGGCGGCGAAAAACACCGCCGACCTCATCACGGGCACGGTGGAAAACGTCCAGAATGGGGCCGAGCTGGTGCACCGGACCAACGAGGCGTTTGGCCGCGTCACCGAAACCTCCCTCCGGGCCATCGAACTGGTGGAGGAAATTGCGGCCGCCTCCCGGGAGCAGGACCAGGGCATCGGACAGATCGCCAAAGCCATTGCGGAAATCGACAAGCTGACCCAGCAACACGTGTCCAACTCGGAGGAAACGGCGGCGGTTTCCCATGAAATTTCGGTGCAGGCGGACCGGCTGAAGGAGAACCTGAACCGGTTGGCCGAGCTGGTGGGGCGTCGCGCCGGGAACCATGCGATCGCCATCGGCGACTCCGCGCGGAAGTCCCATGCCCGTCAAAAAGGCCGGGCGCTTTCCGAGGGCTCCGAAACCTCCTTCCGGGGCGACGAGCAAGGACGTTCGGGCCGGAAGCCTCATGGCGGGCGGGAGGTCGGCGCCCGTGACTTGGTTCCCCTGGACGATTCCGATTTTGGGGATTTTTAAGGAGCTTTTTTGAGGAAAACCGGCCTTGGAATCGTCCAAAAACACAAGGCCGCTTCGGCTGTCGTCCTTCTTCCTAACCTAAGCGGAATTTCCCATCCCGCGCTCCGACTCCACGCGCAAGCGGCCCGCCGCGCCGGCCATCAGTTCGGCCAGAGCGCGAATGCCCAACGGCAGCAGAAAGCCGGATACGGGCACCCCGCCGTTTTCGCCCGGCAGCGAGGGAAGCCGGAGGAGGTGGCCGGCCGGCGCCGCCAACAATTCCCGTCGGATCGGGTCTTCGGAAAACGCCGTTTGGGTGATGACCACCATTCGGGCGAAGCGACAGCCGAAGGTTGCCAGATCGTCCAGGGCCTGGGCGAACCGAAAAGACCGGGTCGCGTCCAGCAGAATCAGATTGTCCTGCGCCGCTTCATAGCCCTTTCGGAGCACCGGCAGGTACCAGGCCCCCTGATCAAAAAACGGCGCGGGCGCGCCCGGACGGCGTTGGTCGCTCGGGTTGGCCAGAAAATCCTCCACCGACCGGCCGCCCAGATGCCGCCGCTCCCAGGAACGCACCTGGCGATCTCCCCATCGGGCCGCCAGTTCTTCCCGTCTCGCCAGGCGGACGTATTTTTCCGCGGCGCGATTGTCCACCGTGGCCACGGGGCCATGGGACGCCTCGCCAAATCGATGCCAAGTCACGTCCATCCCGCTGATCCGGTCGAAGACCCGGGTCCAGGTCATGCCTTCTCCGCAATCTCCCCCCAGAAAAAAGGCGGTGCGATAGGCCCGATTGTCGGCCATGGCGCGCAGGGCCTCGGAACGCAGTTCCCGATCGTCCAACAGCCGGTCCATCCAGGCGGACGCGGTTTGAAAGTGGCGAGAGAGGCCCGAAAAAAAGTCCGGATCCCGGGATCGGATCGCGTTGAGCAGCAAACCGTTCAAGGCGCTGTACAGCGTTTCCCCGGCCAGGGAATCCCCGGAGGGCAAATTGGGCAGTGGAATGCGATCCGCGGAGGGAATGTGGGGAATATCGGGACCGATCCCCAGCCGCTCCCCGCCCTCGATCGCCATGGGCGGTTCCGAATTCGCCGCCGCGCCGGCCAGGGTCACCAGCAGGGTGTCCGGCCGCAACCGCCCCACCGGCTCGCCAACCATCAACGCGTGCATTCCTCGCCCCAGAAACCGGGGCCACTGGCAGGCGATGCTCCGGGCGGCTCGTTCCGCTTCCGGGTCCAGCGGATGGAGGACGATTTCCCCGTCGGAATCGGCCATGGCCCGCGCGAACCGTTCCATGCCGGCGGCGGGGGCGGAACCGAAATTTGTGGCGATGTTCCGCAGACGGCCAAGAATATTTTTGGCCTCTGGACCGTCCGCCCTTCGTTCCCAGGCGGTTTCCTCGGACCGGGAAGCCGGGTTTTCCAGGGCGACGTTTCGGAGCCGCCGGGTCATGGCGTCCCGCTCCCTTGCCGGTCCCGGTCCTCGGATCTCGCGGGTTCGGCCCGCGGTGACCGATTTCGCCCGATTGCGGGGAAACTGATCGTCGGAACGCCCCTGGGCCCGGGCGAAACGGAGGGCGAACAGGGTGTGGAACACCGTGTCCACCACCGGCTGAAGAAGGGGGTCCACCGCCGGAAGCAACAGCGGCTCGGTTTCGGGAAAGGGCGGGACCGGCCCGCCCGCCTCTCCGTCGGCGGCTATCACGGAAAAGGGAACCTTGGCATTCTGGAGTCGTTCAATCACTTCGGCCGCCGCCCGGGGATCGGCGCCGGGGGTGGCGGAAACCAGCACCAGATGCTCGCCCATGTCCCCGCGGGCAAGGCGGCCGCCGAAAGAACCGTTTTGAATTTCCGGGAAGGTGAACGGCCGCCCCACGGCGGTCCAGGAGTTTTCCTCCATCTTCAGGCAGGCCTCCCGAACCGTGCCGAGCTGGTCCACGTCGCCGATCACCAGCGCGGAGTGGCAACGGCCGGCGTTTCGGGCCACCATTTCGGCCCGTTCAATCAGGACCCGATCGGCCAGCAACCGCTCCACCGCGTCGGGCAGCGCCTCGAAATCGGGCAGGTCCCATCGGGCCAAACTTCCGCGCCGGTCCCCCAGCCAGAGCGCCAGCAGGTGCAGGCAGTGGAGCATGCAGGCCGGACTTTTGACGGCGGAAACGGTGACCTCCTCCCCGGTCAGGGTGGGCACCACGCCGCCGCTTCGCCGGGAAATCAGCGCCATGTCGGCGAAAACCTTTTCCGTCACCGAGATGTTGGTCACGCGCGCGCCGTCCAGGTCCCGGGCGAAGGCCACCATGTCGGCGGTGGTGCCGGACCAGGAAACCAGAATCACCAGATCGGAGCGCGGGGAAAGGCTCCGGTCCAGGTCGTCCACCTGGATGGGTTGAAGGGTGCGGACCGCCAGTTCGGGCAGCAGCCGTCGGAAGGCGGGCGCCGCCATTTCCGCCACGTTGCGGGCGCTGCCCATGCCGGCGAGCACCACCCGCTCCAACCGCTCCAGGCGAGGCCCGAACCGTCGCCGAAGCTCCCGTTCCCGCAGGGGCAATTCCGGCCGGGTTGGATCATCGTGGCAGTAGGTTCGGCGGATGTCCCGAAGCCGTTCGGGTATTTCCGCCAGGTGGGTTTCGTAAAAGGAGGCGAAGACCTCCCGGCGCATCCGCACGGGATTGAGGACGGTGGAAAAGGCTTCCGGGGGCGGGGCCGGTTCCCCGTCCAGATCGGTGAACTCGGCCCGGCGGTCCTCGGCGGTCCCGATCACGCGGACGAACAGTTGCTCCCCTTCCAAGGGATAAACCGTCACCCGAAACGGTTCCAGTAGCTGGTTTTCCTCCCGCGCCGCCTCGGTCCGCCGGGCGTCCAGCGTCCGCTGGGGCGCGCCTTCCTCCCGAAGATCGGCCAAGTCCATTTCCAGCGCGTCCCGCGCCCGGCGCACCGCCAGGGACCGGCTCAGGAGGAGCGCCTGGGGAAAAAGCCCCAGGGCCGCGTTGATGTCCGAGACCACCATGAATTCTGAGGTCTCCATTCGATGAACCAGATAGGCGGGCCGGTTGTGGCAGGCCACGAACAGCCGGTCGGGGGAGTGAAGACTGATCCCGGCCACCGCCAGTTGGGCCTTGCGGGCGATCATCCGGCGGGTCGCCTCTCGAAAGGCCAGCTCGTCGATGTCCGCATCGGACCGGCCGCGCACGTTCCGCAGCACCCGGTAGTCCACCGCCTGGCTGCCCATGGCCAGATCGTCCAAATCTCCCCGGGCCTGGGCTTCGATCTCGGCAAACCGGCTTCTGTCCGCGGACAGAACGTCGAAGTAATGTCCCCACAGCAGAGATAAATATTCGGTGCTGTTTTCGCTGCGGAAGCGAAATCCGGTTCGATGCAAAAACTCCCGGACCTGTCCCTCGGTTTCGGTGCTGAACTGGCCGTTGACGATCACGGCCCGGCGGCGTCGGCCGTCCAAAAACGGGTGGCAGTTGGCCAAGGTCACGCCGGACTGGATGGCCCAGCGGCCGTGGGCGATGGCCGGTCGGGCCAGCGTGTGAATGGGCCGCGTTGGACGGACCGGCCCCGCATTTGCAGACGTTGAATTCGTCGGCTCTTCCGGGCGCCGGAGCTGGTCCAGGACCATGGCGGCGGCGCGGCCGAAGACGTTGGCGCCCTTTTCCGCGTAGTAGAGGGTTCGCCAATCGGTGTTGGGCATGGCCCGGGCCGGGGGCCAGGCTCGTTCCAGCGCTTCCTGCAACGCGAAATGACGCTCCGGCGTCATGGGCATCCGGGACAGCAGGGCCGCGTCCATCCAGCGGAAAAGGCCCCGAACCCCGTCCCGGTCGAAATCTTCGGGCGCCGGAATCCGGACCTCCCGAAGATGGGACCACATGGCTTCCCAGGCGGCCGGGGCGATGGGGATGGCCCGGTCCGCCGCGCCGGGCCCGGCGATTTCCGTTTCGGTCATGGCGGCCTCGAACACCAGGTCGAAGGCGTCGAGCACCTCCGAGATCCGGATGTCTTCGGAAATCCGGTCCGAGGCGGACACCGTGCGGCGCAGCCCTTCCCGGAACAGGGTCCGGACCATGACCGAAGACAAATCGAAATCCTCCGCCATGCGTTGCACCACTCTCAGCAGGCCCGCCGGGGTTCCCGCCCCGAATACGGGGAGGGGAAAGGTCGAACCAGGCGTTCCCGGATGGATGACGGCTTCGCCGGTCAGCAGTTGGTCCAAGGTCGGGGGAGCGCCGAGGGGGAATTCTTCCGGGACGGGAAACCCTTCGGCGATCAGCAGGCTTCGTTGGACGGCCTCGGCGGATTCCTCGCCCTGCCACATGGCCCGGAGCTTTCCCGCCTGATTGGGGTATGCGGCGGCCCCCAGCAGGGCCCGGCCCAATTCCGAAACGTCGCCCAACGCCCGGCGGATGCGGATCGGTTCCTGGTCGTCGCCAAAAAGCGCCAGGCCGGTGCTGTCCGGCGCGCGATAGCCGATGGCCGACATGGCGGTGAGCAGGCGGGTCAGCGGCAGACCCGCTTTGCCGAAATAGCAGACGATGCCGCACATGGTATCTTCTTTCCTTCCAGTCCATTGGATCGGTATGGCGGGTCGGCGTGGCGGAATCCGGGGGATTTCCGGCGTTCCCCCTCGCTTCTTCTCGGGCTCCGAAAGGAACCGGCTCCCGCTTTCCGGCGGATTCTCGGTCGGCGTCGTGGCGTAAAAAAGGGCGTAAAAAAGACCGGTCCCCCGGGGGAAACCGGCCTTCCCGCCACGGGAAAAAGAAAAAAACCGTTAGATCAGACCGGCGTTTTTCAGAAACTCGGTCGCCGCTTCCCGCACGTTTTTATGCTCGATGTCCACCTGATAGTTCAGGTTGGTCATGGCTTCGGTGTCCAGTTTTTCGCCCAGTTTTTCAAAAAGGCCGGAGAGTTCCGGATATTTCTCGGCGGTTTCCTTGTGAACCACGGGCGCCGGATTGTAGACGGGAAAGTAGTTTTTGTCGTCCTCCAGCACCACCAGGTCGAAGCCCCGGATGCGGCCGTCGGTGGCGAAGCCCAGGCCCACGTCCACCTGCTCGTCCTGAAGCGCCTTGTAGATCAAGCCGGAATTCATTTTCTTGATATGTTTTCGGCCGAATTGGAAATCGTAGGCCTTCTGGAGCGGGCGGTAGCCGTCCCGTCGGGCGTAGAATTCCGCGTTCAGGGCGAAGTCGATCTCGTCCGGGTTTTCCTGGATGTGGGCGGCCAGCTCGGACAGGGTCTGAATTCCCAGCTCCTTGGCCCGGTCCCGACGCATCATCAGGCAGTAGGTGTTGTTGAAGGACATGTAGGGGAGCCAGACGAGCCCGTTTTTCTTCAAGTCCTCTTTCTTCACCGTTTCGTAGCATTCCTGTGGATCGGTGATCGGCTCCTCGTAATCCAAAAAGGTCAGCAGCGCCGTTCCGGTGTACTCCATGTAGACGTCGATCTGTTCGTTTTCCAGCGCCTTGCGGGCCACCAGGGTGCCGCCCAGGCCGGTCTTGTCCTTGGTTTCAAAGCCGTTGGCCTCCAGCAGCACGATCATGATGTTGCCCAGAATGCGCTGTTCCGTGAACTCCTTGGAGCCCACGGCCATCGATTTTTCCTGGGCCGTGACGGCCAGAGGCGCGGCCAGCAGAACGGCGGCGAGGGCGAGGATGGATACGGTTTTGGTCCAGACGTTCATGTTGCCTCCTTGGGGGTTGGGGGAACAAAAATTCGCGAAAGGCGTTCCAAACGGGCGCGTCGTGCATCTTTATCCGTAGACCAGGCCAGGGCTGATGATGATCCGTTCCAGCTGCCCGAAGGCCCAGTTGATGAAAATGGCCAACATCGCGGTGGGCACCGCGCCCGCCAGCATGATTCCGGGGTCCACCAGGGCGATGCCGGTGAAGATGAGGTCGCCCAGCCCGCCGCCGCCCACCAGAAAGCTCAACGCGGCGGTGCCCACGTTGATGACGGTGGAGGTGCGGATGCCGGTGAGAATGATGTAGAGGGCGTTGGGAATTTCCACCTTGAACAGCACCTGGGCCGGCGTCATGCCCATGCCGCGCCCGGCGTCCAAGAACACCGGGTTGACGTTGCCGATGCCGGCCACCGTGTTCCGGATGATGGGCAGGAGACCGTAAACGATCAGCGCGATGATGGCCGGGGTGCGGCCGATGCCCACGTAGGTCATGGCGATGGCGATGACCGCCAGGGAGGGCACGGTCTGGCAGATGCCCAGCAGGTTGAGAATCACCTCTTTGTAGCGCCTCATGAAGCCCCGGGTGAGCAGAACCCCGGTGGGGACGCCGATCCCGATGGCGAAGGCGCTGGAAATCCCAACCAGTTGAACATGCTGAAGAAACAGCATCCAGATTTCCCCGGGGTTGTCCATGGAAAATTCGAAGAAACCCAGATTTTCCGCGTAGGCCCCGGCCGCGAAGGCGGCGAGAAAGCCCAGCGGCATCCAGATGCGGTTGACGGCGGCCGCGGCGTCGGTTTGGTTCATTCCAGCCTCCCCTCCCGGGTGATCTTGCCCCACCGGCCTCCCTGTTCGTCGTAGGTTTCTCCGACCACGGACACGAGGGTCCGGGTGTTGAGAACGCCTTCCAGCTTTCCGTCGTCGTCCACCGCCACCACGATCCCGATGTCGTAGGTCAGCATTTTGCTGAGGGCGTCCTTCAGGTTCTGGCCGGGCCGAACCGTCAGCGTCATGGGGTGGACCAAGTCTTTCACCGTGCCCGAATGGCCGTGGAGGACCCCGATGCCGACGTATCCCTGAAGCCGGTGTTCCTCGTCCACCACCAGCAGATAGTTGAGATCCTTTTCCAGCATATGCTTCAGCACCTGTTCGGCGGGCATGTCGTGGTGGCAGTGAACCGGATTGGTGATCATGGCGTCCCGGACCTTGAGCAGGTCCAGCCGCTTGAGCGCCCGATCCGCGCCCACGAAATCCTTGACGAACTGGTTCTTCGGCGCGGTGAGCAGCTCCTCGGGGGTGCTGTACTGGATCAGCCGACCGGCGTCCAGCAGGGCGATCCGGTCGCCCATCTTGATGGCTTCGTGGATGTCGTGGGTCACGAAGACGATGGTCTTCTTGACCTTTTCCTGGATGCGGAGAAACTCGTCCTGAAGCCCTTCCCGGTTGATGGGGTCGATGGCCCCGAAGGGCTCGTCCATCAGCATGACCGGCGGGTCCGAGGCCATGGCCCGAAGCACGCCGATGCGCTGCGCCTGTCCCCCGGACAGCTCCCGGGGATAGCGATCGCGGTAGGTGGCGGCCGGCATTTTGACCATTTCCAGCAGCTCGTCCACCCGCTCGGCGATCCGCTTTTCGTCCCAGCCCAAAAGCCGGGGCACGGTGGCGATGTTGTCGAAAACGGTCATGTGCGGAAACAGGCCGATTTGCTGAATGGCGTAGCCGATGCCCCGCCGCAGCTCGATCAAGTCTTTTTGGGTGACGCTTTCGCCGTTGATTTTGATGGTGCCCGAGGTGATGGGTTCCAGCCGGTTCATCATCCGCATCAACGTGGTTTTGCCGCAGCCCGAAGAGCCGATGAGGACGCAGATTTCCCCTTGCTCCACCGTCAGGGTGACGGAATCGACCGCCGGCGTTTCGGTTCCCGGATAAATTTTGGTCACGCGCTCCAGTTCAATCATCCGTCGTCCCCCTGTAATCCCTTGCTCACCAGTCGTTTTTCGATGAGTCCGAAGAGGTAGTCCACCACGATGGCCATGACGGCCACGCACAACGCCCCGGTTTTGATCATGGCGTCGTAGGTCTGGTTGATGCCCATGAAGATGTAGTGGCCCAAGCCGCCCGCGCCGATGTAGGCCGCGATGGCCCCGATGCCGATGCTCATGACCACCGCCACCCGCACGCCGGCGAAGATGATGGACAGCGCCATGGGCAGCCGCACCTTGAAAAGCACCTGGGCCGGGGTCATCCCCATGCCGCGGCCGGCGTCGATCATGTTGGGGTCCACGCTGCGGAGGGCCGCGTAGGTGTTTCGGATGATGGGAAGCTGGGAATAGAGGACCAGGGCCACGATGGCGGGGACCACCCCGACCCCGTACCCGAACATCGAAAGGAAGGGGATCATGATTCCGAACAGGGCGATGGAGGGAATCGTCATGATGATCCCCGCCAGGTAGAGGACGACGTCGGCCGCCCGCCGGTTGAAGGTGATCCAGATTCCGATGGGGACCCCGGTGCAGATGGCGATGGTCACCGCGATGGCGACGACCCAGGCGTGCTGCCAGGCCAGCTTCAGGGTTTCCCCCCCATGGTCGAGAAGAAACTGCCATGTTTCCATCGGGTTTCCTCGCCGGGGTTCGGGTTTTTTGGGGAGATCGCCGGAATCCGTCGATCATTCAAACGATTTTATTCCAATTAAAAACAAAATGCAAATCAGAATCCGAAGAACGGTTACTGTACGAACACTTTCCCCAGGTTGGCGGTGGTCAGTCCGTCGTTGAGGTACATGCCCAAGCCCACCTGCTGGATCGATTCCATGCCCCGGGGATCGTAGACCGGCATTTCGACCTCGGGCGCGTCCGCCGCCGTGACCTCCCGGGAGATTTCGATGGCCTTTTCCAGCTTGGCGAAGGAAAAATCCACCAGATGGCGCAGAAAGGCGAACGGATGCCGCATCATGTGGACGCCGTACTTTTTGGCCATGGCCTGCCCGTCCCGCACGTCCCGCAAGGCCCGCTCGGTCAAATGCTCCTCGTTGGTGGTGGCCAGGCTCTGGCAGGTGGGGATGTCCAGCATGAGGTTGAGATGGGTTTGCAGGATGTTGAGGAGGAAGTGGCTACGCAATCCGTAGTTGGGGTTGTAGTCGAACCGGGGGTCGGCGATGGTCGGAAATCCGGCGTGGATGACGGTCGCTCCCGGTTTCAAAAGCTGGGCCGCGCAGATGCCGAACAGAACCTCGGCGTGGGTGACCGCCAGGACGCCGCTGTAGCAGAAGGGGGCGCTGATTCCGGCCATGGGCATGGCGGAAACGAAGGCGGGCAAACCGGCTTTGACCACCTTGACGAAACTGTCCGAAAAGTTCTCGTTGACCTGAAGCACCGGCCGGGTGAGGCAAAACACCATCATCAAATTGCCCCGTTCGGCGTGGAGCGCCTTGGCCCGTTCGATGGCGGCGTCCGAGGTCACCGCGAAGTACATCGGCTTTTCGCAGTGCTCCGTCATGATGTTCATCTGCTCAATTTCGTCCTTGAGCTTCATGCCCCGGCCCATGCCGGCGATCACGTCGGTTTCGTTGACGATCTTCGCCAGCCGCGCGATGTGGTCCGGCGTGGGAATGAGGCCGCCCTGACCCGCCGCGTCGTCGTAGACGTAGGGCGCGGTGCCGCCGGTGAAGAAGCTGTTTCGCGGCACGAAGAATTCGTCCACGCCGGGCGCCGACTCCAGACATTTCTTGACCAGATCGGTGGTGACGTAGATCCGGTTTTCGTAGAGGATCGCCTCGCCGGTCGCCTCGTACTGGCGAAAGGCCCGTTGAATTTCGGGCTGGACGCAACCCACGCCCATGTTTTCCAGCATCCAGAGGGCGTCTTCGTGAACCTGTTTCAGCATATCCACCGTCGGCCCGCCGAAGGCTTCGGTGGACTTTCGGACCTGTTCGTCGTTCATCATGATGGCATCCCGCTAAAAATGGTTTTAAATGAGCCCCGGGTTTGAAGGGGCGGGGGATTTCGTTGATTAAAAAACCAGTTTGGCGTCTGAGCGCTCGTTTGCCAAAAAGGTTTCGACGTAGAAACGCCGGGAGGTTGATTCTACCGGGTGACTCCAGGAAGGCGCACTGAAAGGTGCTCTTCCCGTAAATTCAGTGAGCCTTTCCGACACCTTCGTTGTGAGGCTCAGCCTTCTAAATAACAAAAATCCGGACACAATAAATTCAGATAGTTGCGGATTTGCAGTTGGGGCTCGGCCTCGGCCGGGTGGGGCACTCGCAATGCCACACGGAGGCTCCGCCTCCCGTGCCACGCAAGGCGGAGCCTTGCGGAAAACGAGATAGATCGTAGGGGCGCTGCTTGCCGCGCCCCGCCCCCAGCGGGCACGGGCATTTCAATTCCCTGAGAGAACGAATCCGTGGAGAGACCCACGAAAAGGGGCAAAACCCGCATTTTCCTGCCGGTGGAAATCGGTTTTTCGTCCTCCACGAACCGGGGCGCGGCAAGCAGCGCCCCTACCGTTCGCTTTCACCCGAAACGCAACCGTCCTACCCGAAGCATTTCGCCAGCCAGGACTGGAAACAACGTTCCCCGGCGGGGCGAAGCCCCTCGTTCTTTCCGGCGTCCAGCAGAGCGTGGACCATGTCGGCGCCGTAGCCCCGGGAGCAGGCGATCAGCACGCCGCCGGCGCGTTCCGATTCCCGGCCCAGCACAGCGACCTGGCAGGGGACGTGGGAAAACGGCCCCAGGGTCACGAAGGGCGGGTTCCGGTTCGGGTCTTCCAGATCCAGCGCGGTCAGCCGCTCGGTGATCCGGAAGACCCGGGGGCCGGTCAGCGCCAGGAGGAGCAGTCCTTCGGAAACATCGGTCACGACAGGTTCGGTTGGATCGCCCGGGGCGTCTCCCGCCAGATGCCAGATGCCCGCGCTTTTACCGCCGGTGCGAAAGGCCAGGGCGGTTTCGGTCAGCGTGGCCGCCCCCGGCGTCTCGGGCAGGGCGACCCCCGCCGGGGAAACGGCGGAAAGATCGGCGGCCTGCACGTCCCATCGGGCGCGGTGGCTCAGGTCGGTGAGATGCGGACCGTCTCCCTCGTTGGCGTAGCCGAGGACGACATTCCACCCGTCCCGTTCTTCGGTTTCGGCCGGCCGCGCTTCGAAGGCGACCGGCGAGATGCGTTTGGCGGTCATAATGGATTCTTTCGGAACGCCGTCGCCGCGGTTCAGGACCGCATGCGTCGGCCGTCAGGGTCGTAGAAGGGTTTTTCGGCCACCACCGCGGCGGTGGTCCGGCCGCCGCAGCCGTCCTCGTAGATGGCGATGGAGGTGCCCGCCTTGGCCAGCGGCTGGTCCACCAGGGCCAAGCCCACCGGCTTGCCAAGGGCGACGCTGTACCGGGCGGTGCAAACGTAGCCGCGAATGCGCTGGTCCACCACCGGCGACCCGTCCCGAGGCGCCCGGTCCGCGCCGGGAAGCTCGATCCCCACCAGGGTCAATCGGTCCCGTTGCTTTTCGGTCTGGCGAAGGGCGGGGTCGCCCACGGTTTTGGCCTCGGGTTTGTCCCGGTGCCAGAGCCAGCCCATGCCCAGGTCGTGGAGGGTGGTCCGTTGTTCCGATTCCTGGCCGATGATGACGTGGCCCTTTTCCAGCCGCAGCGTGCTTTGGGCTTCCAGGCCGAAGGGACCGATTCCGAATTCCTTCCCGGCTTCCAGCAGCGCTTCCCAAACGGCGACGGTTTGCGAGGCCGGAACGTGCAGCTCGTAGGACAGCTCGCCCACGAAGCCCAGCCGCATGACGCGGGCCGGAACGCCGCCCGCCACGGTGAAGGTCCGATATCCCATGAACGGAAACGCCTCGTTGGAGACGTCGGCGTCGGTCACCTTTTCCAGCACCTTTCGGGCTTCGGGACCGGCCAGATTGATGGCCCCGAAGGCGTCGGTGAGGTTGACGACGGCGAAGTCCCAATTTTCGTAACGGGCGTGGTACCGGAACCATTCCGCCGTCTGGCCGGCGCGGCCGGTGGAGCTGGTCAAATAGTAGTCGTTCTCCCCCACTCGGGTCACCACGCCGTCGTCGATGAGGCAGGCGTCGTCGTTGACCATGGCGCTGTAGGTGACTCGCCCTTCCTTCACCTTGCCCATGTCGCTCACGTAGACCCGCTGGAGCGCCTTTTCGGCGTCCGGTCCGAAGAGCCGGAACTTGCCCAGGGTGGACACGTCGATCAGGCCCACCCGGTTCCGGACCATCTCGATTTCCGCCCGGGCCGAGGGTTCGGCGGAAAAGCGGCGGGCCCGCCGCCAGACCCCGGCCCGCTGCATGACGCCGCCGGCGGCTTCCTGGAGATTGTGGAGCGGGGTCCGCTTGCACATGTCGTGGTTGGGACCCGCCAGGGCCGACAGTCGCACCGGCCGAAGGGGCGGGCGAACGGTGGTGGGCGGGGCGGTGTAGCCCTTGTGGGCGTTGTACCGGGCGGCCCAGAGCGCCAGGTTGTGGCCGGGAATGCCGCTCTGGCCGGGGCCGGTTCCGGCGGCGGTGTAGCGCTTGATCAGCTCCGGCACGTCGAAGCCTTCCGCCGCCGCCTGGCGCAGGTTTTTGACCGTGGTGTCCTCGTCGAAGCAAATGAAGGTCTTCGCTCCGGAGGTGGGCGCCTGGAGGAATTTGGCGCCGCGAACCGGGCCGGGCAGGGTGGTCAGGATATCTTCCACCGCCTTGATTTCGCCGGATTCGGCCCCGGCGGCCCGGAGACCCGCCATCCGCCCGGAGGCTTCCACCGCCTCGGGCGCGTCCAGCCCCAGCATTCTTCCCGCCGGGAAGAAACCCGCTGGGACGGCGGCCGGCAGAAAGAAACCGGTCCAGTCGTCGTAGGCCAGTTCCGCCCCGGCCAGGGCGAGGGGGCCGGTCACCGGCGTCATGCCGGCGGAGGCCACCAGGAGGTCCGCTTTGAGGACGTCGGTCAGGCCGCCGTCCACGCTGGAAAGGATCACCCCTTCCACGGCTTTGCGGCCCCGCGCTTCCCGGGCGGTCCAGCCCCGGCGCACCGGGAGACCTGCTTGTTCCAGCCGTTCCAGCAGCGCCGGGTCCTGCCCGTCGGTTCGGACGTCGGCCACCGCCGCGATGGGCAGCCCGAGTTCCTTCAGCTCCAGCGCCGCCGACAAGCCGAAGTCGTGACCCACGCTGAACACCGCATTTTTCCCCGGCAGCAGCCCCCAGGTCCGGGCCAGCCGCAAGGCGCAATCCACCTGCATCACGCCGGGCCGCTCGTTGTGATCGAAAAGCAGGGGCCGTTCGATGCAGCCGGTGGCCACCACCACGGCCCGGGGCCGCACTTCGACGTAGCGGAAATCGAAATCCGCCTCCGGCCCGCCGGTCTGCACGGCGGTGACCCGATGATCCCGGTAGACGCCGATGACCGGGGCGTGGGCAAAGACGCGAATGTTGGCGTGATTTTCCAACCGGCCGACCAGTTCCGCCGACCGGTCATGAAGGTCGCCCCGATAATCGAAGCTGCCGCCCAGCCAGGGCCGGGCCTCGAACAGGACCACCCGTTTCCCGTTCTCCGCCGCAGCCAGGGCCGCCTCCATGCCCGCCGGGCCGCCGCCGATCACCGCCACGTCGGCCGAGGGATGAATCTGGTCGTTCCGGGACGGCGGCACTTTGTCGGGATCCAGCTTGCCCAGCCCCGCCGCCTTTCGGATGCCCTTGATGGCCAGCGGCCAGATGAAGGCCGGCTTGTGCATGGTTTTGTAGTAGAAACCGGCCGGCATGAGGGGGCTCATCCGGTCCAACACGGCCATGGCGTCGTGTTCCGGCGTACCGGCCACGTTTTGGGGCCGCACGTCCATCCCGGCGCGAACCGGGGTCAGCTCCGCCGGGGTGTTCGGCACGCCGTCCACGTTGACCAGCGCGTTGGCGCATTCGCCGTCCAGGCTGTACAGACCCCGGGGCCGGTGGTATTTGAGGCTCCGCCCGAAAATCCGAACGCCGTTGGCGAAAAGCGCGGTGGCGATGGTGTCGCCTTCCACGCCCGCAACCGGCTTGCCGCGCCAGAGAAAGGTGACCGGCCGTTCCGGTCGGACCCGGAGGGTGGGGAGACCGCCGAGACGGCTCATTTGGCCTCCTCTTCCGCCGACACGGGAGTATTGGTCCGGGTGTCCCGTTGGATCGCAAACCAGTTTCCGCAGCCGTCCCGGTGGTACCACCATTCCTCTTGAACGCCGGCGGCGCAGCGGTTCATGTGGACGAAATCCACCCAGGCTTCGGGGGTGGACAGCGCCTCGGTTTCGGGCCGGGGGCCTTTGTCTTCTCCGCCGAAACGGAATTCATACCCGTCGCGGGGACCGCAGACGGGGCAGGTGATGGTCACGGACATGGCGTACCTCCGGAAATTCCCCCGGGCCGATCGGCGCGGCGGGGGAGGGGATCGAAGAAGATCAACATTAATTCCACGGCCCGTAAGAGATCGCCCCGGCCGTTTCGCCCATGAGACGGTGTTCCTGGAACCGGCGCAGGGCGAACGGCTTGAATATCTCCGGGGTTTCGCCGGTGGCCATGAACTGGGCCATGTATTTGCCGGTGACCGTGGAGGACTTGAAGCCGAAATAACCCCAGCCGGCGTCCAGAAAATAGCCTTCCGCCGGAACGTGGCCGTCCATGATGGGCGCCATGTCGGGCGTCATGTCGGCCAAACCGCCCCAGATGCGCATGAACCGCAGGCCGCCCAGCCCGGGCAGGAAATCGGCGAGGGCCTCGGCCTGATGCTTAAAATAGCCGGGCGTGGTGGCCGTGGTGTAGTTGGGCCAGGGGTCCATGTGGGCGCCGGTGGCGATTTCGCCTTTGAGAGTCTGGTTGGCGTAGCAGTGGTAGGCCCCCGAGGAAACCACATGGTGGAGCAGCGGCTTGATCGGCTGGGTGACCATGGCCTGGATGGTGAGCACGCTGATGGGCAGCTTGGCGCCCATGAGATGCCAGGAGACGGCCGCCGCGTAGGCCCCGGCGGCGTTGAGCACCCGGGGCGTTTGAATGGTTCCCCGGTCGGTTTCCACCGAGACGACCTTGCCGTTTTTCACCCCGATGCCGGTGGCCTCGGTTCGCTGGTGAATGTGGACGCCTTTTTTCGCCGCGCCTTTGGCCAGCCCCCAGACCACCGCGTCGTGGCGGACGATGCCGCCCGGCGGGTGGTACATGCCGCCGAAGATTGGGAACTTGGGCCGGTCGGTGATGTCCAGCAGCGGCGCCAGCTCCTTGCAGCCTTTGGGGTCCACCAGCTCGCTTTCCACCCCGGCAAACTGGGCCGAGGCCACTTGCAGCCGCATGGCGGAAAGGGCAGCCTCGCTGTGGGCCAGGTTGAGGTTGCCGCAGTTGTGGAACATCAGGTTGAAATCGAGTTCTTTGGTGAGCACCGGCCACAAATCCAGGGCCTCTTTGTATAAAGGAAGGTTTTCCTGGGTGCGTTGGTTGGCCCGGACGATGGCGGTGTTTCGGCCCGCGCCGCCGTAGCCGATGTAGCGGCGCTCGATGATGGCGACATCGGTGATGCCGTGGTCCCGCGCCAGGAAGTAGGCGGTGGCCAGCCCGTGAAGACCGCCGCCGATGATGACGGCGTCGTAGCTGGACTTGAGCGGCGGTTCGTCCCAAAGCGGCTTGGGTTTCCCGAACATGGGGAATCTCCATGGAAGAGGTGATGGCGCTTGGCCGGGTATGAAATGCCGTATTGCACATGAAATGAAAACTGTCAACAAGAAAAGAAGGAGATTCATTTTGGGCGGGAAAGACGGCGCGGCTCCCGTTGGGCCGATCGGGAAATTTGCTTTTGCCTTTCGTTTCCGAGGGGCAACCGCCTTAAAATCGCAGCGATTTCAAAAGATTCTTGACAAAACCGGCTTGGGGGAAGACAAGATGGTTTTTCATCCAGCGACTGTGCGGATTGGCGCTGGATGAAATAATTGTTTCATTTTGGGTGAATTGAATTCAGTCCCGGGGTTCCCGTCCCTTTTTTCGTCGGTTCTCGCCGGGTTCCCGGCTTTCGATATCGCGGAGAATTTTCATGGTTCAACTGGAAGAACATCCCTTCATGCGCCGGATTTCCGAACAGCTCGGCGAGCTGACCCCCAAGGGCCGGATTCTGGGCCATTACATTCTCGACAACGCCCGAAAGGTGGTCTTCATGACCACCAAGGAGCTGGCCGCGGCCTGCGGCGTGAGCGAAGCCACCGTGGTCCGGTTCGTGGCGCGGCTGGGCTACGACGGCTACGCCCGATTTCAGCAGGCCCTTCGGGATCTGGTGGACAGCGAGCTGACCCTGGTGGACCGGGTCGATTTTTCCGGCCTGCGGGAACCCGGGGCGGATCGTTTTGCCCGGATGGTCTCCCGGGAGATGGACAACCTGCGTCAGTTGTATGAATCGGTGGACATGGAGGCCGTGGAGCGGGTGGTGACGCTGCTGGCGGAGCGGCCGGCGGTCTACGCGGTGGGTTCCCGGCTTTCCTACACCTTGGCCTACTATCTGGGCTGGGTGCTGACCAAAATCCGGGGCGGCGTCCACATTCTGCGGGGCAGCGACAACACCGCCATCGACTGGCTGACCATCGCGCCGGAGGGCAGTCTGGTGGTGCTTGTGGCCACCTCCCGCTATCCCAACGACCTGATCCGGGTGGCCCGCCACATCCGGCGGATCGGGCTGACCCTGGTGGTGATTTCCGACAGCTCCGCCTGCCCGGTCAACAGCTTCGCCCACCGCGCCCTGATCGCCCCCACCCGGCACGTCCCGGTCTTCGGCTCCCCCGCCGGAATGTCGGTGCTGATTAACTATTTGACCCTTGAGTTGGCCGCGCGAAATGGCCAGGACGTGCAGAAGCACCAGGAGGCGCTGGAGCGGGCCTACCGGGAGAACGACGTGTTGTTCAATTTGGAGGGATTGGATGCGGGGGAGGAGGGCGACTGAGTAGGCGTTGGTTTTCCAAGGATTGACGGATCCGGTAGATTGATACTATATTTGATATCGAAGTTTCCCGTGGCCTTGGAGCGCTTGAATGGGCAAAAAGGGATTCAAAATTCTGGAAAAATGGAGAACCGGCGTTCCCCGGGACGTTCGATGGGAAGAAGTTCGCAACGTTCTGGATACATTTTTCGAGGGCAAGTGGCGGCAGAATTGAAGCTCCCATGTTACCGTGGGAGATGAAAAGCTGATCCGCTTTCCGGAATATCGGCCCTATGGCGAATTTTCCATTCCGATAAAGGGTGGAAAAACCGTGAAGAAGTTCTATGTGCAGCGGTTGGTTCGAGCCATCGACGCCCTGGAG
>JBKHDD010000036.1:0-32911 GCA_046541515.1 Desulfococcaceae bacterium | reverse complement strand
TGGGTCCCGACTTCATTGAGGCGGCCAGGGGAAAAGCCCTTCCGGCGCTCTTGAATGTTGCCAAAGCCTTTGTTCCCCCATCTTTTGAAAGCTGTGGGCCAAAGGCGAACTTTCCTTTCAAAGTAGCCCCAACCCGGAAAAACGGCAATCATCCATGCGAAAAAAAAGCGGCCCGCCCAGGAAAATGGGCGAGCCGCTTCGGAGGAGGAAGGAGAGGGAACGGAAAGATTTATTTGCAGGGCGGGTAGGACTCTCCCGTGCCGATGTAGTAGACGTTTTCGGCGATGTTGACGATGTGGTCGCCGATGCGCTCCATGCAACGGGACATGAACAGCAACGCGGTGCCGTCCTCCACCCGGGAGGAATCGCTGGCCAGCAGGTCCCGAAGCCGGGACAAGAGATCGGCGTACTGGGCGTCGATTTCGTCGTCTCGATGCCACACGGCGTCGGCCCGGTCGATATCCCCGGTCTCATAGGCGCTGCGCACTTCCCGAAGCATGGCCAGCGCCACTTGACCCATCTCGCCCAAGGCATCGATGGGGGCGTCCAACCCGTCGCCCCGGACGTTCTGCAAATGGCGGGCGATGTTCCCGGCATAGTCGGCCACCCGCTCCAACTCCGCCGCGATCTTCAGGCCGGCGATCACCTCCCGGAAGTCGTTGGCCATGGGCTGTCGCAAGGCCAGCAGACGAGCCGCTTCCGCGTCGATGCTGGTCTGCTGGAAATTCACCTCGGCGTCCTTTTCGATCACCTCTCGGGCCAGTCGGGAATCCCGTTTGGCCAGGGCCACGAGGGTCTTTTCCAGTTGCCGGTCGGCCTCGTCGGCCATGTTCAGCAAACGGGCCTTGTAGCGATCCAGTTCGCGTCCGTAGGATTTGACGATGTGCTCCGAAGGCATGGGGATGCAACCTGTCCTTTCTTCGACGGGAATGGCCCGAAACGGAAAAGTCCCGACGGCGTCCGATCAGCCGAAGCGGCCAGTGATGTAATCTTCGGTGAGCTGATGCAATGGCCGGGTGAAGATCACGTCGGTGGGCCCCACTTCGATCAGATCCCCCAGATGGAAATAGGCGGTCCGCTGGGACACGCGGGAAGCCTGCTGCATGGAGTGGGTCACGATGGCGATGGAAAAATGCTCCCGCAACTCGTCGATCAAATCCTCGATCACCGCCGTGGCGATGGGGTCCAGGGCCGAGCAGGGCTCGTCCATCAAAATCACCTCGGGGCTCACCGCGATGGTCCGGGCGATGCAAAGCCGTTGCTGCTGCCCGCCGGAAAGGCCGGTGCCGGGCTGATCCAGCCGGTCCTTCACCTCGTCCCACAGGCCGGCGCGCTTCAGGGCGCCTTCCACCAGCTCGTCGGTTTCGGCGCGGTTGCTCACCAGACCGTGAATCCGCGGGCCGTAGGCCACGTTGTCGTAAATCGATTTGGGAAACGGGTTGGGCTTCTGAAAGACCATGCCCACCTGGGCCCGAAGGGGCACCACGTCCACGTTCTTGTCGTAGATGTTCTTGTTGTCGATGGTGATTTCCCCGGTCACCCGGCAGCCCTCGATGGTGTCGTTCATCCGGTTTAAACACCGAAGAAAGGTGCTCTTCCCGCAACCGGAGGGACCGATCATCGCCACCACCTCGTTTCGCCCGATGTCCAGGGACACGTCGCGGATGGCGTGGTTGGCGCCGTAATAGACGTTGACGTCGGTGCACCGCATTCGCGGATTGTCGATATATTGATCCCCCACCGTCTTGCGGTTTTCCCGGGGCACCAGCTTTCTTCCGCTTCCCCCTCGCGCGACCTCCGCGCCGGACGGTTGCGGCTGAAGTTCTGCGGCCGCGGCGGATTTGTTATCCATTGATTTGATTTACCTTTCCCCTTGCGCCATTGATGAATCGTGATAGACCGGAACCCGCCGGAATTCAAGTTTTTTTGTCGCGGAAAACCGAGCCCGGCGAATTTCGACGCCGTCCCGGGAAGGGGCGTGGCCCGGTTTCCCGCGTCCGGCGTACCGGCCGTTTCGAGATGAACTCCCGGCGGACTCCAATCGCGATTCCCGCAACCGGAGGCCGGCGGCAACCCGCCCCGACCTTCTTTTCCCCTCCCAACCATCGCCTTCGGCAAGCCGTAAAGGCGACTCGGTTCCGCTCCGGATGAGGCGCCGGAGAACCAAAACCGAGACGAGCCATCCCGCCGCCGGATTCCCGCAAGACAAACCGGCGGCGGGATGAAAAAAAAAGCGAATTTCCGCCGGCCTTCCCCAGTCGGGAGGGCCGGCGGAAAGATTCCTACAGGTCGTTGCAGTCCAGGTTGGTCAGGTTGTTGATGGCAGCCTTGAACTTCTCCCGCTCCGCCTCGGGCATGGGGATCATGCCCTTGTCGATCAGGTATCCGTCCGGACCCCAGGCGGCGTCGGAGGAGAACTCGGCCAGGTAATCCTTCATGCCGGGAATCACGTCCACGTGGGCTTTCTTCACGTAGAAGAAGAGCGGACGGGAAACGGGATAGTCGCCGCTGGCGATGTTGTCGAAGGTCGGCTCCACGCCGTCAATCTTGGCGCCCTGAATCACGTCGGTGTTCTGGTCCAGGAAGCTGAAGCCGAAAATTCCCAGCGCGTCCGGGTTGGCGTTCAGTTTCTGAACGATCAGGTTGTCGTTCTCGCCGGCCTCCACAAAGGCGCCGTCTTCCCGAAGGGTCCGGGACACGTTCCGGAACTCCTTCTTGGGCTTGGCGGCGATCCAGTCATATTCCTCGGCGCCCGCGTCCATCACCAGCTCCACGAAGGCGTCCCGGGTGCCGGAGGTCGGCGGCGGACCCAACACCTCGATGTCCACGGCCGGAAAGTCTGGATTAATTTCGGCCCAGGTCTTGTAAGGGTTGGGCACCAGTTTTTCGCCGCCCTTGGGATCCGGAATCATCTTGGCCAGGGCCAGAAAAAGTTCTTTCTTGGTCAATTCCAGAGCCGGCGCCTTCTTGGAGTTCGCGATGACGATGCCGTCGTAGCCGACCTTCACCTCGACGATTTCGTCCACGCCGTTTGCGGCGCACATTTCGCACTCGGATTTTTTGATCCGCCGGGAGGCGTTGGAGATGTCCGGATGCTCCACGCCCACGCCCTCGCAAAACAGCTTGAGGCCGCCGCCGGAACCGGTGGATTCGATTTTCGGGGTCCTGTACTCGGTGGCGCTGCCGAACCGCTCCGCCACCACGGTGGCGAACGGATAGACCGTGGAAGAGCCGACAATGCTGATAACATTCCGGGCCGACTGGGCCCCGGCCACGCCGCCCATGGCGGCGAATGCCAATGCCGAAACAACAAACAGAACCGTCTTCTTCATGTTTCCTCCTTGGAGATATGAGAGTAAATAACCAGTCCGGAAGGCGATGAACCCGACATCCCGGTACTAGACGAAAGACTTTCAGAGCATATTAAAGAAACGTTAGAAAATGATTAGGGGGACGGAAAATTGTCCGACCGAGGGGAATGTTTTTCGCGGTTCCGGTCGGCCGGACGAATCGGGCGGGCTCCCGTCCCGCTACCAGCGCCGTTCCAACTTTTTCCGAAGGTAGACCGCCAAGGCGTTCATGGAAATCAGGAAGAACAGCAAAACCATGATGGCGGCGGAGGTCCGTTCCACGAAACCCCGCTCGGGACTGTCGGCCCAGAGATAGATCTGCACCGGCAACACGGTGGAGGGATCGGTGAAGCCGCCGGGGATGTCCACGATGAAGGCCACCATGCCGATCATCAGCAACGGGGCGGTCTCGCCCAGGGCCTGGGCCATGCCGATGATGGCGCCGGTCAACATGCCGGGCAGGGCCAGGGGCAGCACGTGGTGGGCCACCGTCTGCATTTTGGACGCGCCGACGCCCAGCGCCCCCTCCCGGATGGAGGGCGGCACCGATTTCAGCGAGGCCCGGCTGGCGATGATGATGGTCGGCAGGGTCATCAGGGTCAGCACAAGCCCGCCCACCAGGGGCGCGGAGCGGGGCAGGCCGAAGAAATTGAGGAACACCGCCAGCCCCAGCAGGCCGAAGACGATGGAGGGCACCGCCGCCAGATTGTTGATGTTGACCTCGATGAAATCGCTCCAACGGTTTTTGGGGGCGAACTCTTCCAGGTAAACGGCGGCGGCCACCCCGATGGGAAAGGAGAGCAACAGGGTGATCACCAACGTGTAAAAGGAACCCACCGCCGCGCCCCAAACGCCGGCCATCTCCGGCTCCCGGGAGTCGCCCCGGGTGAAAAAGGCGGTGTTGAATTTCTTCTCCACCCGGCCCTGGGCCTGGAGTTCGTCCACCCAGGCGATCTGCCTGTCCTTCAGGCGGCGTTCGGTGGACGGAAGATTCCGGTTCAACCGCCCCTTGATCAACATGTCCACGTCGTCGTCCGCAGGCACCCACACGTCCACGGTTTGGCCGATCAGCCCCGGATCGCTGGTCACCATTTTCCGCAGTTGAGAGCCGGCGCCGGGGCTGACCAGAGCGGTCAGGGCCCGCTGGTTCCGCCGACCGGACACGTCGGGAAATTTGTTCCGAATGGCGTCCTTGACAAAGCCGTCGTAGTTGGCCCGGGCCAGATTGTTCGGGTCGATTTCGTCGGCCTCCAGCGTCACGTCCAATTTTATGTGGGTTTGCTGGAAGGCGGTGTAGCCCTTGCCGATAATGGAGATGAACAGCAGGGACAAGAAGGCCAAACTGGCGATGATCGCCGCCAGCCCGTAGGCCCGGAAGCGCCGTTCCTCCCGGTAGCGCTTGTTGAGCCCCCGCTGAACGATATCGATGGCTTTGTCCGGACGCGGCAACGCGCCGGAAGTCGAGTCTGTGGAAATGGCCGTGGAATTACTCATATTGTTCCCGATATTTCCGCACCACTTGCAGCGCGATGATGTTTAGACAAAGGGTCGCGGCGAACAGCACCAGGCCCAACGCGAAGGCGGAAAGGGTCTTGGGGCTGTCGAATTCCTGGTCGCCCACCAGCAGGGTGACGATCTGCACGGTGACGGTGGTCACCGCCTGAAAGGGATTGCCGGTGAGATTGGCGGCCAGACCCGCCGCCATCACCACGATCATGGTCTCGCCGATGGCCCGGGACGCCGCCAGCAAAACGCTGCCCACGATGCCGGGCAGCGCGGCCGGCAGAATCACCTGTTTGACGGTTTCCGATCGGGTGGCCCCGAGGCCGTAGGAGCCGTCCCGAAGCGCCTGGGGCACGGCGTTGATCACGTCGTCGGAAAGGGAGGAGACGAAGGGGATGATCATGATGCCCATCACCAGCCCGGCGGCCAGGGCGCTTTCCGATGAAACCCCGAGCCCGAACAATTCGCCGGAATTTCGAATGAACGGGGCGACGGTCAGGGCGGCGAAAAAGCCGTAGACCACGGTGGGAATGCCGGCCAGAATTTCCATCAGCGGCTTTGCCGCGGCCCGGAACCGGCGTTCGGCGTATTCGGAGAGGTAAATCGCCGACATCAGCCCGATGGGAACCGCGACCAGCAGTGCGATGGCCGAAATGAGCGCCGTGCCCATGAAAACCGGCACCGCGCCGAAACTCCCCGAAGAACCCACCTGATCCGCCCGGATGGCCATCTGGGGGCTCCACTCCAGCCCAAAGAGGAACTCGTGGGGCGGAACCATCCGGAAAAAGCGGATCGACTCGAAGAGCACCGAGAGGACGATGCCCAGGGTGGTGAAAATGGCCAGGGTGGAACAGGCGATCAGCACGCCCATCACCACCCGCTCCACCTTGTTGCGGGCGCGAAGCTCCGGCGAAATTTTCCTCCAGGTCAGGAGGATGCCGCCAATGCCGACGCAGAGCGCCACCACGGCGAGTGCGGCGTCGCTGATGAACTGAAGGTTCTTGTAATGCTCCGCGGCCGCTTTTATGGCGGGGCTCGGCTCGCCGTAGACGATGTTCCCGCCCACAATGTTCCGGATGTCGTTGAGCACCAGGTTGAGCCGGTTGTCGGGCAGGCTTTGCAAATCCGCCGGCAGTCCGGCCACCACCAGCTGGGTGATGATGGTCCCTTCGAAAGCCTGCCAGAGGCCGAAAAGCAAAAGGGCCGGAATGCCGCACCACAGGGCGACGAGCGCCCCGTAGTAGGTGGGCCGGGAATGAAGATTTTTGATCCCCTCGGCCCCGCCGGCCACGTTGAAGGCCCGCTTTCGGCCCAGGTAGTAGCCGCCGGCGGAAAGCAGCAGCACCAGAAACAGCAAAAAGGTGGGTGACATGACGAAAGGGTTCCCCCCAAAAAGATTATACATTTCGGTGACCCGGCCCGGTCACGGCGATCCATGGACGAAAAGCCGCCTCCCCGCCGATTCATGGGCACCCTACGCGCCTTTTGTTAGGATTTGGTTAGCGCTTCATAAAAAATTGGTGAATTCGGGAACTATTTCTCCTGGCTGAGGGCGAAACCCCGGGAAAACTGCTCTTGCAACAGCAGAAACACAAAGAGGGCGGGCATCAGCGTGATGATGGCCCCGGCCATCACGATGCCCCAGTTGGTGGCGTCCTGCCCCGCGCTCATCATGCGCAGCCCCACCTGGACCACCTGCCGCCTTCCCTCCCGGATCACGATCAGCGGCCACAGATACTGGTTCCACATGTAGACGAACTGAATCACCGCCATGGCCGCCACGATGTTCAGGGACATGGGCAGCAGAATGCTCCAGCCGAACCGCAGGGGCCCGGCCCCGTCGATCCGGGCCGCGTCCACCAGGTCCCAGGGCACCAGCAGAAAATGCTGGCGGAAAAGGAAGGTTCCCGTGGCCGAGGCGAGAAAGGGAACGATCAGCGCCGCGTAGGAATTGGACCAGCCCAGGCCGGTCACCAGCTCGTACAGCGACACGATGATGATTTCGGTGGGCATCATCAGCGTCAGCAAAATGAAGACGAAGGTCCAGTGGCGCAGGGGAAAGCGGAAATAGACCAGCGCCATGGCCGCCCCGAAGGAAAAGACGGTTTTGCCGGCGGTGACCACGATGGAGATATAAAAGGAATTGGCCATGTAATGGCCCAGGCTAAAGTCCCGCCAGGCGGTCAGATAGTTTTCCGCCATGGCGGTGCCGAAGGCGAACCGGGGCGGATACTGAAAAATCTGCGCCGGCGTCTGGGTGGAGAAAATCAGGGCCAGAAGGATCGGCGCGGCGATCAACAGCACCGCCCCGATCAGCGCGAAGTGAATGAGCAGATTGCGAAAGCGGAGGTTCATGGGCGGTCCGCCCCCTTCTTGGGTTTCGTTGGGAATGCCGGGCGAGTCATCATCGTAGGGCGGGCAAAAGTAAAATGGTGGGCACAAAAAGCCGTGCCCACCCTACCTCGATTCGGATTGTCGGATCGGGCTCGGCGAAATCAATTGTAATGAACCGTCTTCCCGTAGGTCTTGAACTTCAGCAGCGTCAGCCCCACCACCACCAGAAACAGCACCACCGACTGGGCGGCGGCCAGCCCGGTTTTGAAAAACTCGAAGCCGTCCCGATACAGGCTGTAGATGATGATCATGGTGCCGTCCGCCGGGCCGCCCTTGGTGAGCAGGTCCACAAAGGGAAAAACGTCGAAGAAGGCGAAAATGGTGTTCATCACCAGCAGAAAAAAGGTGATGGGCGACAGCAGGGGAAAGGTGATCCGCCAGAACCGCTGCCAGCCCGAGGCCCCGTCGATGAGGGATGCCTCCAGCACCTCGCCGGGCAGGTTCTGAAGCGCCGCCAGATAAAACACCACGTTGTAGCCCAAATTTTTCCAGACCGCCGCCAGAATCACCACGAGCATGGCCAACCAGGGATGGGCCAGCCAGGGAGCCTGAAATCCCAGAATCAACTCCATGAAATAATTGACGATGCCGGCCTGGGCGCTGAACAAAAACAGGAAAATGACCCCCGCCACCGCCGGCGGCAGGGCGTAGGGCCAGATGAGCAAAATGCGGTAGAACCGCCATCCCCGGACCCTGTGGTTGGCCAGCAGCGAAAGCCCCAGTCCCGCCGCCATGCTCAGAAACACCGTCCCCGCCACGAAAACCGCGGAATTGAGAAATACCCGGGCGTACCGGGGATCGGTGAAGAGGGTGATATAATTCTCCAGCCCCACGAAATTTTTCCGGAGTCCCAGAAACGCCACCTGATAGAGAGACAGATAAAAGGTGTGCAAGGTCGGGTAGTAGAGAAACGCCAGCAGAATGATCAGGGTGGGCAGCAGCAGGAAAAAGGCGGTCTTGTGATTTTGGGAAAACGGGGCGTGCATTTCCATGGCGGCTCCCTTGGTGGCTTCTGGGGCGGCGTGACGGGAAACGCCGTTTTCGCGCCGCCCGGCGGGTGGGAGTCGGCGCGAAAACGGCGCAAAACGGCTTACTTCACGGACTGGTTGTAGTCGGCCAGGGCCTTGTCGGCCCGTTCGTCCGCGGCGGCCAGGGCCGCGTCCACCGCTTCGCCCGCGAAAATTTCCTGCACGGCGTCGGAGACGATGGTCCGCAACTCGGGAAAGGGGCCGATCATCGCCCCCTGGGAGGCCCGGTTGACCTTGGTCTGGAGAAGCTGGTCAAAGGCGGCCCGATAGGCGGGGTTGCGCTCGAACCACTTCTGCATCTCCACCACGTCCACGGAACTCTTGCGAACCGGGAAGTAGCCGGTGCCCTTGTGCCAGCGCACCATGTTTTCGGTGTTGGTGAACCACAGGAGGAAGGTTTTGGCGGCCTCCATCTCCGCGTCGGAGTGGCCTTGGGTGAGCCACAGCGAAGCGCCCCCCACCACCACCCCGTTGCGCTCGATGCCGTCCGGCGCGGGCAGGAAACCGGTGCCCAGCTCGTAGCCGTTCTCGGCCGCCGCGTTCTGGTGAAAGGTGACGTCGGAGGTGGAGGTGATGAGCATGGGGGCCTGCTGGGTGATAAAAATCTGGTTGGCGCCGTCCCAATCCTCCGGCTTGCCGGAATAGGCGTAATACCCTTTGTCGTACAATTCCTTCCACCATTCCATGATTCGTTTCATGGCGTCGCTGTCTGTATAAATGTCGGTGGCTCGGGCGGCCCGGCCATTCTCGTTGTTGGCCAGCAGTTCGCCCTGCATGGCGACCCACTGCTCCACGAACCAGGTGTGCATCGGCCAGGTGATCGCCTTGGGCGCGGCGCCGGAGCCGACGATCTTCTCGGCGGCGGCCATCACCTCGCCAAAGGTCTTGGGCGGTTTTTCCGGGTCCAGCCCGGCTTTTCGGAAGACGTCCTTGTTGTAGTACAAGACGGGGTTGGAGGAGTTCCAGGGGATGGAATAGAATTTGCCGCCGACGCGATAATAGTTGGCCACCGGCTCGATGAAATCGTCCATCATGGCGAAATCCTCGGACTTCACGAGGTCTTCGAAGGGGGTGAAAATATTGGTGTCCAGCGCCGTCTGGGTTCCCACTTCGAAGAGATGGACAATGTGGGGGGACTGCTTCTGCCGGGCCGCCAGAACCGCCGCGTTGAGGGCGTCCCGGTAACTGCCCTTGTACTCCGCGGTCACCTCGATGGTGGGATGGGTAAAATTGAAGTCCTCCACCATCCGCTGGATGAAGGAAGTCCGTCCGCCGCCGAAGGCGTGCCAGAACGTCACCGGGGTCTTCTCGGCCGCGACGGCGGGCAGCGCCGCCCCCAGGGCCATCGCCGCCGCCGTCACAACTGCCAGCACTCGTTTCATCGTTTCCTCCTCAAATGGGAAGTTCGGAAAGCCGGGCCGCTCGGGCGCCGGCCGGTCAATGGGCGGGGGCGTCCGCCCCCGCCGGGGTCAGGCAGGCCTCCGAGACCCGCCCGAAAACATGGGCATGACGGATCCGAAATCCGGCCGTCACCGGTTCGCCTTCGGGGACGGCCGCATCCCGATCCACCTTCGCGCGGACCCGCTCGTCGCCCAGACCCACGTGGACCAGGGATTCTCCGCCCATGGGTTCGTGAAGGACCACTTCGGTCCGCCAAGACACGGCGTCCCCGGCTCCGTTGCCGTTCTCAAATTGCGGCGCGCCGGACGGGGACAGAACCAGGTGCTCGGGACGCACGCCGACCGTCAGGTCGGTTTCGTCCCCGAGCTTCTTCGCCCGGACGTCGGGGAGGTCCATTTCCACGCCGTCCGCCAGTTGGAGCGTGTTTCCGCCGTTTCGCCGGGCGGGAATGAAATTCATGGCCGGGGTGCCGATGAAGCCGGCCACGAAAAGGTTGGCGGGACGGGTGTACAGTTCGTCGGGGCCGCCGATCTGGGCCACCTGGCCGCCCTCCAGCACCACGATCCGGTCGGCCAGGGTCATGGCTTCGATCTGGTCGTGGGTCACGTAGATCATCGTCTTGCCGATGTCCCGCTGAAGCTGTTTGATCTCCACCCGCATCTGGTTGCGCAGCTTGGCGTCCAGGTTGCTAAGCGGCTCGTCCATCAAAAAGACGGAGGGGTCCCGCACGATGCAACGCCCCATGGCCACCCGTTGCCGCTGGCCGCCGGACAGTTCCCGGGGCCGCCGCCTCAGCAGCTCCGACAGGCCCAGCATGGCCGCCACCCGTTCCACCGCCTCGGCCCGCTCCGCCTTGGGCATGCCCCGCAGCTTGAGCCCGAAGGCGATGTTGTCCGCCACGGTCATGTGGGGATAAAGGGCGTAGTTCTGGAAGACCATGGCGATGTTCCGGTCTTTGGGCGGCACGTCGTTGACCTTGCGGTCTCCGATGTGAATGCCGCCGGAGGTGACCGTTTCCAGACCGGAAATCATCCGGAGCAGGGTCGTTTTCCCGCATCCCGACGGGCCGACGAACACGATCAACTCGCCGTCTTCCACCGACAAATCCACGCCGTTGATCACGGGAACATCGCCAAACCGTTTGGTCACCGACTCTATTCGAATGGACGCCATGCCGTTCCTTTTGGGAGAAATGCCGGATTCCGGCCAATTCATGGAAACCGGTGCGCACGGCCGGGACGGCCCGGGCGCGAGGGAAGGTGCCAATATTTGTGACGAATTCACGATACTGAATAATGCAGTCCAGTCCATTTTCAAGCGGTTTTTGCGGAATCCGCCTCCGAGGCGGCGGTTTCGGCCGCAAGAATCGGACCATCGACCGCGAACGGATCCGCCGCCGGTTCCAAATCTGAAACCTTACCGGCCTTTCGTTAGAATTCGATTACGATGGTTCGACAAAGATCAATTCTTTCCGCGCCCGCCGCAAAGGGATGGACGCCGCCTAACCGTTTTCTAACCCAAACTTCGTGAAACCGTAACATCGGGGACTTATCATCCGCCCGCAAATGAGTGTCATTCCCATTATATCCGTGAACTGCTCGCCATTTCTTGAAACGCCCCACCCCACCGAGGAGGTTGTCTCATGTTCAAACGAAAGTGGATTTTCTCAAGCATCGGCCTGGCGCTGTTGCTGCTCGGATGCAGCTCGGACTCCAACTACGCCACCGTCACGGTGGAGCGAACCGGCGCGGGAACCGGCGCCGTCTCCAGCGATCCGGAAGGAATCGATTGCGGAAGCGATTGTTCGGAACCGTTCCGGAAGAGGACGGAGGTCACGCTCACCGCGACCCCGGCGACCGGCTCCACCTTCGCGGGCTGGGGCGGGCCCTGCGGGGGAACGGGGGACTGCACCTTCGCCATCAACGACGACGTGACGGTCACCGCCCGGTTCGACGCGGGCGCCGCCGAGCCCCCGCCCTCCCCCACCGGCTTCCTGACGCCTCTCGGCACGTTCGAAACCGGCATATTCGACGAGAGCGCGGCGGAGATCGCGGCCTACGATCCGGCGACCCGGCGACTGTTCGTGGTCAACGGCAACGACGCCGCGGTGGACGTGCTGGACATCGGTTCTCCGTCCGAGCCGACCCGTTTGAAGCAGATCGCCGTTTCCGACTTGGGCGGCGGCATAACCAGCATCGCTTTTTACAACGGAATCCTGGCGGCGGCCATCGAGGCGGAGACGGCCCAGGACAACGGGACGGTGGCCTTCTTCGACGCGGACGGCAACCTGTTGGGCCAGGTCGAGGTGGGCCCGTTGCCGGATATGGTGACGTTCACTCCCGACGGCGAGACGGTGCTGGCCGCGCTGGAAGGCGAACCCAACGACGACTACACGGTGGACCCCGAAGGCGGGGTGGCCATCATCGACATCAGCGGCGGCCCGGCTTCGGCCACCGCGCGGACGGCCGGCTTCGCCGCCTTCAACGACCGGGCGGACGAACTGATCGCCCAAGGGCTGCGGGTCTTCGGCCCCGGCGCCACCCTGGCCCAGGACGTGGAGCCGGAATACATCGCCGTGTCTCCGGACGGAACCACCGCCTTCGTGTCGCTTCAGGAAAACAACGCCGTGGCGTCCGTGGACATCGCGGCGGCGGAAGTGACCGCCATCTTTCCGCTGGGATTCAAAGACCACGGTCTTGAAGTGAACGCCATGGACGCCAGCGACCGGGACGACGCCATCAACATTCGGCCGTGGCCGGTGCATGGCATGTATCAGCCCGACGCCATCGCGGCCTTCGAGCGAAACGGATCGCTCTACCTGGTCACCGCCAACGAGGGCGACGCAAGGGACTACGACGGCTTCAGCGAAGAAGTCCGGGTGAAAGACCTGACGCTGGATCCGACCGCCTTTCCCAACGCCGCCGAACTTCAGGCCGACTCGGCCCTGGGCCGGTTGACGGTGACCAACACCATGGGCGACATGGACGGCGACGGCGAATACGAGCGTTTGTACAGCTTTGGCGCGCGCTCCTTCACCGTCTGGGAGATCACGTCGGCGGGACCGCTTCCGGTTTGGGACAGCGGCGACGACTTCGAGCGCATCACCGCCCAAATGTTCCCGGAGAATTTCAACGACCACAACGACGAGAACGATCCCGACAGCCGCAGCGACGCCAAGGGACCGGAACCCGAGGGCGTGGTCGTCGGCATGGTGGGCGGAATTCCCCACGCCTTCATCGGGCTGGAGCGAATCGGCGGCGTGATGGTCTACAGTTTGGATCAGCCGGCCAATCCCCAATTCGTGACCTATATCAACAACCGGAATTTCGAGGGCGATCCGGAAGCCGGCACGGCCGGCGATCTGGGGCCGGAAGGGCTCGTCTTCATCCCGGCGGCCGACAGTCCCACCGGCGGCATGATGCTGGCGGTGGCCAACGAGGTCTCCGGGACCACCACCCTGTACGGCGTGACGCCCGAAGCCGCCGAGGCCCCCATGGCCATGCTCCAGCTCCTGCACGCCTCCGACCTGGAGGGCGGCGTGGAAGCCATCGAGAACGCGCCCAACTTCGCGGCCATCGCCGACTTCTTCGACGACCGGTATCCGACCCTGACCATCTCGGCCGGGGACAACTTCATTCCCGGGCCGTTCTTCAACGCGGCGGGAGATGACGAGGTCGAGGGCCCCCTCCGCCGGGTGCTGGCCAATCCCAACGCCAGCGCCGGAGTGGGCCGGGGCGACGTCGCCATGATGAATCTCATCGGATTCGACGCGTCGGCCTTTGGGAACCACGAATTCGACACGGGAACCGGGGTCATCGCGGACAACATCGGGACAGATATCGACATGGACGAGGGAACCGCCGAATGGCTGGGCGCCCAGTTCCCCTACCTCTCGGCCAACCTGGACTTCTCCGACGACGGCGACATCTCCGGGCTGTTCACCGACGCCCTGCTGGAGGGAACCGCGTTCGAATCCCGCCTGGACGACCTGACGGCGGCGGGCGACGCGCCCAAGATCGCGCCGGCCGCCATTCTCGCGGCGGGCGGCGAGCGCTTCGGCGTCGTGGGCGCCACCACGCCGATTCTGGAGAGCATCTCCTCCCCCGGCGACACCCGGGTGAAAAATCCCGGCGCCGGAACCGACGACATGGACGCCCTCGCGACCCATATCCAGCCGCGGGTGGACATGCTGCGGTCCGAAGGGATCGACAAGATCGTCCTGACCACCCATCTCCAGCAACTGGCCCTGGAACGGGAATTGATCGGGAAGCTGCGGGGCGTGGACATCGTCATCGCGGGCGGCTCGGACACGTTGCTGGCGGACGGCGAAGACGTCGCCCGGGGGCTGCGGTCCGGAGACACGCCGGCGGACACCTATCCCATCGTGACGACCAACGCCGACGGCGATCCGGCCCTGATCGTCTCCACCGACGGCGAGTACCGCTACGTGGGCCGGCTGGTGGTCGGCTTCGACGAGAACGGCCGGGTCGTCCCCGAATCGGTGGACCCGAACGTCTCCGGCGTCTTCGCCGCCACCGAATCCGGCGTGGCCGCGCTTTGGGGCGACGCGGAGACGGCCTTCCGGCCCGGGTCCAAGGGATTCGGCGTGCGGACGCTCACCGAGGCGATCCGGGGTGTGGTTATCGCCAAGGACGGCGAGGTCTTCGGTTCCACCGAAGTGTTCCTGAACGGCGCCCGGGAAGACGTGCGGACCCAGGAGACCAACCTGGGCAACCTGACCGCCGACGCCAACCTGGCCGCCGCCCGGACGGTGGACGGCTCGGTGGCCGTCTCCATCAAAAACGGCGGCGGCATCCGGGCGGCCATCGGCGAGATTCGGGAAGTGTCTCCGGGCGTTTACGAGCAAGTTCCGCCCCGGGCCAACCCGGCCGCGGGCAAGCAGGAAGGCCAGATTTCCCAACTCGACATCGAAAACAGCCTGCGCTTCGACAACCAGCTGACCATCATGACCCTAAGCGCCGCCGATCTGCTGGAGATCATGGAGCACGCCGTCTCCGCCACCGAGCCGGGCGCGACCCCGGGCCAGTTTCCCCAGGTGGGCGGCATGGCCTTCAGCTTCGATCCGACCCTGGAGCCGGGCGACCGGATTCGGTCCCTGGCCATTGTGGACGAAAACGGGAACGCCGCGGACGTGATCGCCCAAAACGGCGAGGTCTCCGGCGATCCCGACCGGCCCATCCGGATCGTGACCTTGAACTTCCTGGCCGGGGGCGGCGACGGCTATCCCTTCGAGACCCTGGGAGAGAACGTGGTCGAAACCGGGATCGGGGAGCAGAGCGCCCTGGCCGATTTTCTGGCGGCCAACTACGCGGGCGGCGCCGCCTTCATGATGACGGACACCGAACCGGCGGAGGATGCACGCATCCAGAATCTGGCCTTCCGGGCCGACGCCGTGATCGGGGAGGCGCCTTCGGCCGCCTTCGCCCTGCAATTGCTCCATTTCGCCGACGTGGACGGCGGCGGCACGGCGGCGATGTCCAACGTGGACGAGTTCTCCGCCCTGGTGGATCATTTCCGGGATCAACGGCCCGAAAACACGGTCTTGGTCAGCTCCGGCGACAACTACATTCCGGGTCCGATTTTCCAGGCGAGCGACGACCCGCGCCTGTCCGCGGTGATCGGCGAGGCCGGACAGGGCCGCGGCGAAACGGAAATTCAGAACCGGATGGGCTTGCAGATTTCGGCGGTCGGCAACCACGACCTCGACACGGGGCCCGGCGGATTCGCCGACATCATTTCGCCGGACGGCGCCTATCCGGGCGCGCGGTTTCCATATGTTTCCGGGAACATCGACTTTTCGGCGGACGACGCCACCGCGCCGCTCGTGGTGGAACCGGGGTTGGAGGCCGCCCAAATTCCTGGCAAGCTCGCGCCCAGCGGCGCCATTTTCGTGGACGGCGAGTGGATCGGATTCGTGGGCGCCGTCACCCCGACCCTGCCCGCCATTACGTCGGTGGGCGATCTGGGTCTTTCGCCCGAAGGCTTCACGGAGAACGCGGCCGGACTCGACGCCCTGGCCGGATTCATCCAGCCCGAGGTGGATCGGCTGGTCGACCAGGGCATCGACAAGATCGTCCTGCTGTCCCACATGCAGCGCATCGACGTGGAGCGGGGTCTGGCCACGCGCCTGGAACACGTGGACGTCATCGTCGCCGGCGGGTCGAACACGCTGCTGGCCGACGAAACCGACGTCCTGCGAGAAGGGGACGCGGCGGCCGGGGAATATCCCGAAGTGTACGCCAGTCCGCTGGACGAGCCGGTGCTGCTGGTGAACACCGACGGCGACTACAAATACCTGGGCCGCCTCGTGATGGAATTCGACGACGCGGGCCGGGTGCTTCCGGATCGTCTGAACCCGGCCGAAAACGGCGCCTGGGCCGCCGTTCCGGCGGTGACGGAGGAACTGGACGCCTCGCCCATCCCGGCGGTGGCGGAGGTGGCCGACGCGATTCGGCAAATCCTCGGGGAGCAGGACGGCGAAGCCTTCGGCCTCACCAACGTTTTTCTTGACGGGCGGCGCGAATCGGTGCGGAGCCGGGAAACCAATTTGGGGAATCTTTCTGCGGACGCCAACCTGTGGTACGCCCAACGCTTCGACGACGAAAATCCGCCCCAGGTTTCGGTGAAAAACGGCGGCGGCATCCGCGCCCCCATCGGACGAATCGTAAACCCGCCGGGTTCGACCTCCTCGGAAGAGGTCGAGCTTCTGCCGCCCGCGGCCAACGATTTCGGCAAGCCCGAGGGCGGCGTCTCCCAGCTCGACATCCAAACCGCGCTGGCCTTCGACAACGGCCTCGCCCTGGTCACCATGACCGCCGCCGAACTCCGGGATCTGACCGAGGAGATGATTCTGGGCAACTTCGCCCACGTCGGCGGGATGCGGGTGGAATTCGATCCGTCCCGGCCGGCCCGGGACGGCGGCGACGAAAATATGGGCCTTTCCACCAACGGCGAACGCGTTCGCCGGCTGGAGGTGGAGACTTCGCCCGGCGTCTGGGATCTCGTGGTCGAGGAGGGGGTCGTCGTGGGCGATCCCGACCGTCCGTTCCGGGTCGTGGCCCTCGACTTCCTCTCGTCGTGCGCGGCCCCGGAAGACGGCGAGTTCTTTTCCGCCAATTGCGGCAGCGGATGGCCGTTCAAGAATCTGGCGAATCCCCGGTTCGTATCCCTGCTGGAAACGGACCTCGCCGAATTCGATCCGGGAATGGCCGCGTTTTCGAAAACGGGCGGGGAACAGGACGCGCTGGCCGAGTTTCTGCGGGAATTCCATCCCGACGAAGCGCGGGCCTACGACGTGCCCATCGACGTGAACGAGCGGTTGATTCCGTTGGAGGGAAGCTGAAACCGCGGATTTGAACCGTTCCGGGCGGGGGCGGTTTCCGCCCGCGCCCCGCCCGGGTCCTCGCCGTCCACTTTCACGAACTTTTAACCGGCAGCTAATCAAACGTTAACACGTGCCGGTTAACAGTAAGCCCACGTTCCACAGGGCATCCCCCCCTACATGCCCTCCCCCCCAAGGGCGGCCTCCCCCGGGCCGCCCTTTTTCTTTTTCTCTCCCCAATCGTTCGTTTTTTAATCGAAAATTAACAAATCGCTCGCACAAACCTAACCGACCGTCGGTAACAAACCCCTTTGACGCGACCCCGGTCGGCTCGTCGCATCGGCGCCTTTCCGCCGAAACCGGAGCGGAACCCGCCGAAGCGACGATGGCCTCGCGCCTTCCCGAAGGCCGCGCCTCATGGACTCCGAGCCGGTTTCCCATCGGGGAAAAAACCGGAAAGAGCCCGCCACCATCCACGGGAGGAACCGGATGAATATCGATCTGCACGTCCACTCCAAATTTTCCAAACGGCCGACCCAATGGGTGCTGCGGAAAATCGGCTGCCCGGAAAGTTTCACCGAGCCGCTCCAAATTTATCGCATCGCCCGGCGGCGGGGGATGGACCTGGTGACCATCAGCGATCACAACAGCATCGCCGGGGCCCTGGAAATCGCCCACCTGCCGGGCGCGTTCGTCAGCGAGGAAATCACCACCTATTTTCCCGAAGACGGCTGCAAACTCCATGTGCTGGCGCTGGACGTCACCGAAGCCCAGCACGACGAAATCCAGAAGTTGCGAAAAAACGTCTTCGAGCTGGTCCCCTGGCTCCGGGACCAGGGCATCCTCCACATCCTGGCCCACCCGCTGTACGCGGTCAACGACCGGCTGACCCTGGACCACTTCGAGCAGGCCCTGCTGCTGTTCAAATGCTTCGAGCTGAACGGCGCGCGCAACGGCGACCAGAACGATCGGCTCCGGCGGATGCTCTCCCGCCTCCAGCCGGCGGACATCGACCGGCTGGCGGACAAACACGGCATCGCGCCCGACTTTCCCGAGCCCTGGGTGAAAACCCTCACCGGCGGCTCCGACGACCACAGCGGCCTCAACATCGCCCGCACCTATACCCGGGTCGCCGGCGACGCCAAGGCCGACCTGCTGGAAGCGCTCCGCCAGGGCCACGCCGAGGTGGTCAGCCACCCGTCCACCCCGCTGACCATGGCCCACAATTTCTACGGCATCGCCTGGCAGTATTACCGCAACCATCTGAACCTGGAACCCCACATCCAGAAAGACCGGCTGCTGCGCTTTCTGGACCGGTCCCTGACCCCCGAAGGCGATGGGGAGCCTGGGCTGATGTCGCGCATCTATTTTTTCCTGAATCACCGGAACCGGCGCAAAAGGGGCGCCGGCGTGCCCGACACCTTGATGGGCCTTGTCCGCCAGGAAACCGAGCGGCTGCTCCAAGAAAACCCCCGGCTGATGGACATCGCCAACGGCGACGATTCCTTCGACGACCGGGAACGCCAGTGGTTCGAGTTCGTCCATCAGGTGTCCAGCAAGGTGCTGGCCCATTCCGCCGATCACCTCCTGGGCCACCTTTCCGGCGGAAACGTCTTCAACATCTTCCAGACCATGGGCTCCGCCGGAGGGCTTTATTCGCTGCTGGCCCCCTATTTTGTCGCCTTTTCCCAGTTCACCAAAGACCGGGGCTTCACCGCAGACGTGCTGGACCGCTTCCCCGCTTCGGAACCGGCCGATCCCGCCGCCGAAACCGAAGACGACATGAACGTGGCCCACTTCACCGACACCTTCTACGAGGTGAACGGCGTGGCCCAGACGCTTCAGCAACAGGTGGAAATCGCGGTGCGAAACCGGAAGCGGTTGACGGTCATCACCTGCGACGCCTCTCCCCACGAGGCCCGGCCGGGCATCAAAAATTTTCAGCCCTTCGGCGTGGCGGAAATCCCCGAGTACCAGGATCAGAAAATCTGCTACCCGCCCTTTCTGGACATGCTCAACTACGTCTACGAGCAGGGCTTCACCCACATCCAGTCGGCCACCCCGGGGCCGGTGGGTCTGGCGGCGCTGGCCATCGCGCGGATTCTCAAGCTGCCCATCAACGGCACCTATCACACCGCCTTTCCCCAATACGCCCAGTATCTCACCGGCGATCACATGATCGAGGGCCTCACCTGGAAATACATGATCTGGTACTACGATCAGATGGACCAGATTTACGTTTCCTCCCGGGCATCGGCCGAAGAGCTGACCGAGAAAGGGATTCGGCCGGAAAAAATTCGGACCCTGCCCCGGGGCATCGACGTCGCGGCGTTTCATCCGTCCCGGCGCAACGGTTTCTACGAAAAGCGTTTTCCGGTTTCGGAGCCGGTGAAGTTGCTGTACGTGGGCCGAATCTCCCGGGAAAAGAATCTGGACCGGCTGGCGCAAGTGTTTTTGAAGCTGACCCGAACCGACCGGAACGCGCATTTGGTCCTGGTGGGCGACGGCCCCTACCGCAAAGAGATGAAGCAGTCCCTGCGCGACGCCCCCTGCACCTTCACCGGCTATCTGGAAGGCGAAGAGCTGGCCGCCGCCTACGCCTCGGCCGATCTCTTCGTCTTTCCCTCCACCACCGACACCTTTGGAAACGTGGTGCTGGAAGCCCAGGCGTCCGGGCTTCCGGTGATCGTGACCGACCAGGGCGGCCCCTGCGAAAACCTGATTCCCGGCGAAACCGGGCTGGTGGTTCCCGGGGACGACGACGGCGCCTTGCTTGCGGCGGTGCGGGAACTTTCCCGGGACGGCGAACGGCGGCGGGCCATGGGCCGGGCGGCCCGGGCCTACATGGAGAACCGCTCCTTCGAAAACGCCTTCGCCCGCGCCTGGGAGCTGCTGAGACAAGCGGCCGAGCCGGCGGAAATCGACTTCGCCCGCGCCGGGTGACCGGCCGGACGAAAAAAACCCGGGCCGGTGTCCCCGGCCCGTCGTCGGCCGGGGAACCGGATGCCGCCGAGCTTCCGATTCCCCGGTTCGTTTTTTATCCACTCCCGATTGAAACGTGCCGGCGGGGAAAGAAAACCAAACGCCGGCGCGCCGTGAAGCAAAGGATTTCCATGCCCATTTCCATCCGCGCGCTGCTTCGGGGCCGCGCCCCCGGACAGCTCGTGATTCAACTGACCGACCGCTGCAACGCCCGGTGCCCCCAATGCGGGATGCGGACCACCGAGAAATTTGAACGCGCCACCCTTTCCTCCGACGAGGTCTACCGGATCATCGACGCGGCGGCGGAAAAGGGGGTGCAAGCCATTTCCTTCACCGGCGGCGAGCCGATGATGTTGATGCCCCAATTGGCCGACTACATCCGACGCGCCGGGGAACTTGGCATTCCCTACATCCGCACCGGAACCAACGGCTTTTTCTTCGCGGGTTGCGACGAGAAAAGCAATCGGATGGACCGGGTGCGCAAGATCGCCGACGCCCTGGCCCACAGCCCGTTGCGGAATTTCTGGATCAGCCTGGATTCCGCCGAACCGGCGGTGCATGAGGAGATGCGGGGATTCCCCGGCGTGGTGGCCGGGATCGAGGCGGCGTTGCCGGAGTTCCACCAGCGGGGCCTCTTTCCCTCGGTGAACCTGGGCATCAATCGAAACATCAGCCGGGAAACCATGGCCGCCGGTCCCCTGAACGGCGATCCCAACGGGCCGGAGCGATTTTACGGGATGTACCGGGAAGCGTTTCGGGCGTTCTACCGACGGGTCATCGACATGGGATTCTCCATCGTCAACAGTTGCTACCCCATGAGCGTGGAGGCCGGGGACGAACTCTCCGCCGTCTACGCGGCCACGGCGGCGGACGGCGTGGTGCGCTTCTCTCCGGCGGAAAAAGCGGCGCTGTTCCGGGCGCTGATGGACACCATCCCGGAATTCCGGTCCCGAATTCGGATTTTTTCGCCCCGGACCTCCCTCCAGGCGCTGGTCCGGCACTATGGGGGAGAGCGCGGCTCGGAGGCGTATCCCTGCCGGGGCGGCATCGACTTTTTTTTCGTGGACGCCCGAGACGGCGGGACCTATCCCTGCGGATACCGGGGGGACCAAAATTTGGGGAAATTCTGGGACGTGGATTTGGATTCCCTGGACGCCGACGCCTTCTGCAAAGCCTGCGACTGGGAATGCTTCCGGGACCCGTCCGAGCTGTTCGGCCCGCTGCTGGAAACGTTTTCCGCGCCGGTCCGCACCGCCCGGAAATTGGCTGGCGACGGGGAATTTCGCCGCCTCTGGTCCGAAGACCTCCGCTACTATCGCGCCTGCGAAATGTTTGACGGGCGACGGCCTATGAACCCGGAAAAGCTCGCTCGATTCTGACCCCTCCCTCTTCTCCCCTCCCACCGTTCATGGGCCGGCGGCCCGGACCGCCGGCCCATGACTTCGCGCAATCCTCGAAAAACCCCTGAAATTCCCGCCTCGGTTGCCATTTCTCGATTGGGTGGCTATTCTAATCCCTTAATCCTCATCGAGAATGTTGCGATCCGCTTCCCAATGCTGTTGGGTTGATCGAATTTCGAACGAGTTCGGGAAAACAAGGCGCTCTTATTCTTTTGCACGCGCCAAAAAGGCGACCCCATGTCCAAGGCATCATCGAGCGCGACATGGAAGGCGCCGGCAAACCGGGTTCCGACGAGCTGACCGGCATTTCCCGGAAATCCCGCGGAATCCTGTCGGAGATGGGCTCAAAATTCGGTGGGTCGTAAGCTTCGTCGCGGCGGACAAGGTTAACTGCGTCGTTTTTTGAAGAAATCAACGCGGCGGAGGGCATTCGAACGCCGACGATTTGCCCGCCCGAAGAATGGATGGAGGCGGGAAATGGCGCCGGATGAAATCTTGGACGAAATTCGTCGATCCCGATTGGAGATGGACGAGGAATACAATCAAAATTCGGATTCGTTTTTTGACTGCTTCCAAAAAATGCAATCCGAGTTTCCGGAACGCCTTGTAAAATATGGCCCCAAGCCGGCGCTGGACCTGATCCAAAAAAAGAGAGCCGTCTGAATTTTTCACCGCCATCCAAAGGCTTCGTCGGAGAATTTTGGAGGGCAAGGCCCGGCGCTCGCCCGTCGGGCCCTATTTTATTTGGCTAAAATGGTTGTTAGGCGGAAATCCGCGTTTCCAGGGACTTTTCCTGAAACGGGCTCCGTCGGCAGGCGTCTTGAATCTGCTGGAAATGGAGAAAAACATCGTCGGTCACCCGCCCCCGGCGGACGCCGTGGCGCAAGAAAAGGATCAGGTCTTTCAGACAGGTCGCATATTTCCCGCAATCCATGGCCGATCCGCAACGGGACGACATTTCCAGGCGCTCCGCCCGCGTCGCCTCCCGCTCGGCCTCGTAGATGACTTCCAGCAATTCCTTGCCCGCAACCGTCTTCGCAAACTGATTCAACCGAGAAAGCGTTTCCGTCATCCTGTCCTCCAATCGGCCTGGTGGCCGCGAACTTGCGGCGTGAACCCGTCGGGAGAAAACGGGAAAATCGACACAAACCGTTACCAGTGAAACAATATGCCCGGAAATCGGGGATCGCAAACCGATTTTGTGAGTTTTTCGCCAAATGCTCCGCCAAGGCCCCGGGTCCATGGCGGGCGACCCGGCAGAAATTCCCGAATTCCCGGAAGATAACGCCATTCTAACAATTCTCTGGCATAGGGAGGATGGTTTTTGCTCCGATGACCAATTTTCGCCGACGGAGTTTTTCGCCAAAATGATCCGTGTTCCGACTTTCCTCAAACAATGGGTAGTCCGTCTGGTTTGCCAAAAAGGGTGCCCCCGAGAAATCGCCTTGGGCTTCGCCCTGGGCATTTTTATCGGAATGAGCCCGTATTTCCTCTGTCATACCGTGACCGCCGTCCTGCTGGCCGCCGCTTTTGGCTGGAACCGGGTATCCGCGGCGCTGGGGGTGCTCATCACCAATCCCCTAACCCTGCCCTTCTTTTACGGCCTGACCTACCGGGTGGGCCTCTGGCTGACCGGCCCGGAAATGGACGTCACCTTCCCCCAGACGTTCAACCTGGAAACCTTCCTGTGGGTGGTTCAGAGCGCGCCCCGGTTGCTGTGGGTCATGACCCTCGGAGGGGTCGTGACGGGTCTGCCTCTGGCCGCCGCCGGCTACGCGTTGGCGCTTTGGGCCGTCCGGCGATATCGCATGCAACGTCTCCGCCAACGGGTGGTTTGCGATTCCGCCTAAGGACGGGACCAGGCCGGAAGCGGGACGAAACCGCCAGTTCCCCTCCTCATCCAGGCTATCGGACGGCCCGCCGCTCTGCGGCCATCGCTAATTCCCTCCCGCCAACCGGCCCCCGAAATCCCCCGAAAATCCCCCCAACACGTCGACCTCCCACGCCCTGGAATCCATCCTGCGGAACGGAATTTCATCCGAAAATCCCACATCCATCCCTCCACAAAGGACTCGAATTTTATAACGATTTCGTGTAGAAGCGGAAGACGCGGGCAAAGCCGTCGCTGGCGGCGGCCTCTTTTCAGGCCAAACGAATTCGGAGAAAGAGAAACGGATGAACAAGGGCAGGAGAATCCTCCATCTATTTCTAACCGCCCCCCAAACCTGGATGGTCGTGTTCATCCTGCTTGCGCTGGAGGCGGGCTTCATCCACTGGTTTCAGCCGGGGTGGACCGTCTCCGCGATCGCGGCCGGGATCGGGGCGTTTCTCCTGCTGCTGTGGCCCGCGGTCTATGCCCGGTCGGACATCTTTCGCCGCCGGTATCACGGCGTCCCGGAGGCCCTGGACGCCGCCGACCTTCGCCGGCTGCTGGAAGACTGCGGGCCGACCTTTCGGAAACCGGCCCTGGAATGTCTCGCGCTGGCGGAGCGCATCCGGGAGGAATTTCAGGGGCAGGCTTTTCTGGACGACGTGGACGCCGTGCTGCAAAATCTGGGCGAACTGGCGCGGAATCACCGGGAGCTGCTGCAACGGTCCCAAACCTTCGGCACAGATCAGCAACGGGAAACCATGAAGGCGCTGCTCCACCAGCAGGCCCAATCGGTGGACGGCGCCCTGGTCGCCCTCAAGCGGCTGGGGGGCAACCTGACGCTGTTCGACCTTCGGCTCAAGGACCAGCGGGAAATCGACGGGGAACTCAAGGCCATTAACGCGGGGCTTCAAGACGCCATGAAGGAGGTGGACCATGGGTAGACGGTTGATCGTTTTCATCATCTTTTTTGGGATGCTCGTGGGCGGCGGCTTTTTGGGCTACGTGTTTACGACGGGCCACAATCCCTTTGCCGGTCCCCTGACCTACGAAAAAGCGAAGACCCGGCTGGCCAACGAGGTGGAAGACATCCGCCCGGTGGAAAATTACGTGCAGCGCCGCGCCAATCTGGAATTGGGCGCAAGCCGGGATCTCAAGAAAAACCTGCCCGACATCGCCCAGTTCCCCCTGGTGGTGGACCCGCCCCGAACCGGCGGCCACGTGGTGGTGGAAATTTTCACCTCCACCGAAAAATCCGGAGAGGGCATCGACGGCATCATGGTGGAGATTGCCAGAGACTTCAACGCCCGGAATCAACCGATCGGCGACGGCCGGCGCGGAAAGGTCGCCATCCGGAAGATCGCCTCCGGCGCCGGCCACGACTACATCGCCGCCCGGAAATATCTGCCCGAAGGGTTTTCGCCCTCCAACCACCTTTGGGTTCGGATGGTGGAGGCCCACGGCGTGCCCATGACCCCGGTGCGGGAACGGATGGCGGCCAATATCGCGGGCATCGTCATGAAAGAAGCGGTGGCCAACGAGCTGCGGACCGTCTACGGCGAACTGAACGTCAAAAACATCATCGACGCGGTGGTTCAGGGCAGCCTGGTCATGGGCTACACCGATCCCTTCGCCAGCAGCACCGGGCTCAACTTTCTGGTGACCGTGCTGGCCACATTCGCCGACGGCGACCCGGCGGCCATGCTCACGCCCGAGGTGGTCAGCTCCTTCGAGAGCTTCCAGCGGGGCGTCCCCTTTGTGGCGCTGACCACCCTCCAAATGCGCGATTCGGTGATGAACGAGGGCTCCCTGGACGCCTTCGTCATGGAATACCAGACCTTCGTCCACACCCCCGTTCTGAAATCCGGCTACGAATTCATTCCCTTCGGCATTCGCCACGACAACCCGCTGTACGCGGTGGGCGACGTGAGCCCCGAAGAAATGGAAGTGCTGAAGGCGTTCGGCGAATTCGCGGGCGAGCGGAAATACGCCCAGCTGGCCGCCCGGTACGGATTTCAGCCAAACATCCAGCACACGCCCCCCTTTGAGGCGCCGCCGGGCGACGTGCTGGTGCGGGCGCAGAAGACCTGGAAGGAGAAAAAGGACGCCGGCCGCCCCATCGCCGCGATTTTTCTCTGCGACGTGAGCGGTTCCATGCGGGGCGACCGGCTCGGTCGGCTGAAAACGGCGTTGCTGGAAGGCGCGGAGTTCATTTCGCCGCAAAACAGCATCGGGCTGGTGGTATTCAACCAGCAAGTGAGCCGGATTCTGCCCATCAAGCCGTTCGACCTGAACCAAAAGGCGGCGTTCCACGCGGCGGTTCAGGATATGAGCGCGGACGGCCCCACGGCCATGTACGACGGCATCGCGGTTTCCCTGGAGCAACTCGTCCGGGCAAAGGAACAGAACCCCAACGTCAAGCCGCTGCTGTTCGTCCTCACCGACGGCGAAACCAACCGAGGCCTCATTTTTCCGGACATGGAACACCTGATTCCCGCCCTGAACATCCCCATTTACACCATCGGATACGAAGCCGATATCGAGGAGTTGAAGCGGGTTTCGTCCCTGGTGGAGGCGGCCAGCCTCAACGCCGGCGAGGGAGAAATCGCCTACAAAATTGGCGCGCTCCTCAACGCGCAGATGTAGCCGGGGAGAGACATGAAACCGTTCGCCATCTGGCTGGGTCTGACGTTGCTGGTGTTCGGCGGCTTTTCGGCGGGCTACCACGTCCATTTAACCCGGAATCCGCGACGGATCGCGGTGGCCTTGGACACCTCCTTCCCCATGCGGGACGCCTGGGGCCAGGTCCGGAACCGGCTGGGGGAAATCACCTCGGCCCGGTACACCCGTTTCGCCCTGCTTACGGAAAAGGGGCGGGTCCACTCCTGGTCCGACCGCGTGGACATCGGCAAGCTGTCCCCGTACGCCCCCCGGGATTTCTCAAACCTGGCCGACGCCGCCTCGGTCCCGGAAATCGCCGAGGCCAACGAGCGGGTGCTGGTGACCAACGCGCCTCCGGAGCAGACCGATCCCCTGCGGAGCGAAGGATGGCGAATCGTGCGGCCCAGCGATTGAGGATCGAGGCGCTTCGCCAAGTTTGGATTCAGCGGCATTTCAGGGACAAGGGCCAATACCGCTCATTTGCCGAAAAAAAAGGATGGGGGCGTATCGCATACGCCCTTGGTCGATCTGGCACGATTGACCCATTGAAATCCCAAAAGTGAACGGTATTGGGACAAGGACGGCGTCGGATGGCGGAAGGACAAGACCTTGCCGCCCGCCAAACGCCTGATCCAGTCGCCCCGCGATCCCGAGGCCCGCTTCTTCCCAAAGCGCGGGAAGGTCTGGACCGGCCGCAAGGTCCGCGTGACCGAAACCTGCGACGGGCCGCTTCACCTCGCTACCTCGAAATTCGCCCCCGAGCAAACCTTTGCCAAATACCAGATTCGCCGCATTGCGCCGCAATTCAAAATGGGAGAAATATTCAGATAATTTCATGGGCGCGCACTCTTTCCGTCATTCCAACCCCCGTTCGCCCGGCGTCTCGCAGGTTTTCCGGGATCATTTGGAACAAGCCTCCCTGAAGAGATTTGGCAAGCACCTGTTATTTTGCCGGTTTTCTCAAACCAAGGACGAAACTCAGCCGGCGCCAGCGGCCGGCGCCAATATCGACAGACTGTTCATTCAATCAAATTATTCATTTGACTAAACCGGTCGGTTCGGCTACGCCGCCTTCAAACAAAAAGCCGGAATCCTCATCCCATGCCCGATTCAAAGCAAAATTTTAAGGGTTCCAAAGGTCCTCGAGACCGCCTCATCCACGCCGGAATCCGGGTATTCGCCCAATTCGGCTTCGAGGGCGCCAACACGCGGCAACTGGCCAAAGCCGCCGGAGTCAACCAAGCCGCCATTCCGTATTATTTCGGCGGCAAGGAGAAGCTTTACCACACGGTGGTGGAACACATCGTCCGCCAAGTGGCCCCGCCCCGGATGGCGGCTGTGGAGAAATGCGCGGAAGCCCTCGCCGAGCCGCAAACGCCCCGCGCCGCGCTGGCCGGTCTGCTGATGGACATCCTCGGCTCCCTCGTGGATCTCATCAGCGTGCCGGAGGCCATCGACTACGGACGGATCATCATCCGGGAGCAAATGGCCCCCACCGCCGCCTTCGACCTCATCTACGACGGTATGATCCGCCACGTTCACACCACGGCTTCCGCCCTGGTCGGCCGGCTGATCCACGCACCGGCCGACGCGCCGGGCACGATCCTCCGCGCCCACGCTCTGCTCGGTCAGGTCTTCATGTTTCTGGCGGCGCGGGAGGCCATTCTCCGACGGCTGGAAACCCCGGCGCTCTCCCCCGAGGCCCTCGACGAAATCCGTCGGCTCATCGCCGAATCCATCGACCGCTTGGGGCCCGTCCCAACGGACGAAACCGACTCCGGGAAAGGAACCCCATGAAACCCAAACGGGTCATCGCGCCGATTCTGATCGTCGTTCTGCTGGCGGCGGTCGGCTTCGGCATCTGGAAATTCTTCCTGGCGGAACCCGAAGACCCCGGCGACGCCCTGGTCCTGTACGGCAACATCGACATCCGCCAGGTGGAGCTGGCCTTCAACGGGTCCGAACGGGTGGCCGAGGTGCGGGTGGAGGAAGGCGACCGGGTGGAGAAAGGCCAGATCGTCGCCACGCTGGAAACCCGGCGGCTGGCCCAGGCCGTGAACGCGGCGGAAGGCCGGGTGGAAGCCCAACGCGCCATGCTGGACAAGCTGCTGGCCGGAAACCGCAAGCAGGAAATCCAGCGGGCCCGGGCGGAGGTCAACGCGGCCCGCGCAAAGGCGGCCAACGCCCGGCGAACCTATCGCCGCTTGCGGCCCCTGGCCCCGAAGAACCTCGCCTCCGAGGACGCCGTGGACGAGGCCCGATCGGCGGCGGAGACGGCCGAGGCCCAACTGGCCGCCGCCGAAGAAGAGCTGAATCTGTTGCTGGACGGCGCCCGGGTGGAGGACATCGACGCCGCCGAGGCCACGCTCCGGGCCATGGAGGCCGACGCGGCCCTGGCCCGGGAACGGCTGGACGACGCCACGCTGATCGCCCCGGCCGACGGGATCGTCCGGAATCGGATTCTGGAACCCGGCGACATGGCCACCCCGGCCCGGCCCGCCATCGCCCTGGCGCTCGCCCAGCCGGTCTGGGCCCGGACCTACATCCCCGAAACCGACCTGGGCCGGGTCTTCCCCGGAATGCGGGCCGAAATCCGCACCGACACCTTTCCGGACAAAGCCTATCCCGGCTGGGTCGGCTACATCTCGCCCACCGCCGAATTCACGCCGAAAACCGTGGAAACGCCGGAAATCCGAACCCACCTCGTCTATCAAATCCGCGTTCACGCCTGCAATCCCGAGAACGAGCTGCGGCTGGGCATGCCGGTCACGGTCCGGATTCCGCTGAACCAGGACCCCGACGATTCGGAAAACGGCGCCAAGGGCCGTCCCTGCGGCGCGGGAACGGATTCGACCGACCGGGCGACCGGAGACGAAACCGGCGCATGAGCGATTCCCCCGACGACGGCCCCGCCCTGGTCCTGGACGGCGTCTCCCGCACCTTCACCGAGGGAAAGCGGACCATCCACGCCCTTCGCGAGGTCTCCCTGGAGGTTCCGCGCGGAAAAGTCACCGGCCTCATCGGGCCCGACGGCGCGGGCAAGACCACCCTCATGCGGCTGGCCGTCTGCCTGCTCGCGCCCGACGCGGGGAGCATTTCCGTCCTCGGAATCGACGCGCTGAAGAAGCCGCTGGCCGTCCAGGCCACGGTGGGCTACATGCCCCAGCGCTTCGGACTCTACGAAGACCTTTCCGTCCGGGAAAACCTGGACCTCTACGCCGACCTCCAGGGCGTCCCCAAATCCGACCGGCCCGAGCGATACAAGGAACTCATGCGGATGACCGGTCTGGGGGACTTCACCGACCGGCTGGCGGGGCGGCTTTCCGGCGGGATGAAGCAGAAGCTGGGGCTGGCCTGCACCCTGGTCCGCGCGCCCGAGCTGCTGATTCTGGACGAACCCACCGTGGGCGTGGACCCGGTCTCCCGCCGGGAACTCTGGTCCATCGTGGCCCGCCTCGTGGAAGAACGCGGCATGAGCGTCCTGTTGTCCACCGCCTATCTGGACGAGGCGGAAAAATGCGACGGCGTGATCCTGCTTCACGAGGGCAATATCCTGGGCCGGGGCAAGCCGGAGAAATTCCGGGAAGAACAGCGGGGCCGGGCCTTCATGGTGGACGCGCCGGGGCTGAAAAAACGGGAAATCCAGGAGCGGCTGCGCCGGGCAAAGGGCGTGGTGGACGCCGTCATCCAGGGCGAGCAAGTGCGGCTGGTGGTGGACGAAGGAATCGAACCGGACGCGGAATCCCTGCTGCCGGACGTGGAGGATGTCGCCATCGAACCGGTGGAACCCCGTTTCGAGGACAGCTACGTGGCTCGGCTGCGAGCGGAAACCGGGGGGCTGGAACCGCCGGACCCCGAGGAGATCGCTGACGCGGAAGGCGCCGGGGGCCCAGAGGACGAGGACAACGAACCGGTCATCTCCGTGGAAAACGTCCGCCGCCGGTTCGGGGATTTCTACGCCGTCAAGGACGTCACCTTCGACGTGGCCGCCGGGGAAATTTTCGGCCTGCTGGGGGCCAACGGCGCGGGGAAAACCACCACCTTCCGAATGCTCTGCGGGCTGCTGCCGGTCAGCGACGGCAAAGTGGCCGTGGCTGGATTGGACCTCCGCAAAGCCGCCGCCCAGGCCCGGGGCCGAATCGGCTACATGTCCCAGAAATTCTCCCTCTACGGCACCCTGAGCGTGGCGGAAAACATGGAATTCTTCGCCAGCGCCTACGGTCTTTCCGGCCGCCGGAAGCGGGACCGGATCCGGTGGGCCATGGACCAGTTCGACCTGACCGACCGGGCCGACGCCGCCTCCGGCCAGCTCCCCCTGGGCTACAAGCAGCGGCTGGCCCTGGCCTGCGCCCTCATGCACGAGCCGGAAATCCTCTTTCTGGACGAACCCACCTCCGGCGTGGACCCCATGGCCCGGCGGGAGTTCTGGAGCCACATCAACGCCCTGGCGGCGGCCGGGGTGACGGTGCTGGTGACCACCCATTTCATGGAGGAGGCCGAATACTGCGACCGGCTGGTGATCATGGTGGCGGGTGAAATCCTCGCCATGGGCACCCCACGGAAAATCCGGGAGCGGGCCGGGTCCGAGGAAAAACCGGCCGAGTCCATGGAAGACGCCTTCATCCGGCTGGTGGAATCGGACGAGGCTCAGGACGCGGAGGCGGCATGAGCGAACGGCGCGGCGGCGGTTTCATGCGGCTGCGGGGGCTGATCCGCAAGGAATTTTTCCAGATCCTGCGGGACCCGTCCAGCCTCGCCATCGCCTTCTTGCTCCCGGTGGTGCTGCTGGTGCTCTTCGGCTACGGCGTTTCCCTGGACACCGAGCACGTCCCCGTGGGCCTGGTGGTGGATCATCCCACCGCCGAGACCGCACGATTCGTCGCCGGCTTCCGTGCCTCCCGCTATTTCGAGGCGGTGGACTATCCCACCATGCGGGCCGCCGAAGCCGGGCTGATGAACCGGGAGGTGGACGCCGCAATCCGGCTGCGGGAGGATTTCGACCGGCGGATCCACGGGCCGGACCCGGCGGCGATCCAGGTGATCGTCAACGGCGTGGACGCCAACACCGGACGGCTCGTCACCGGATACGTGGAAGGGGTATGGACCGCATGGCTTTCCGAACGGGCCCGGGACCGGGGCGAGCCCTTCCTTTTGCCCCTGGCGCTGGAGCAGCGGATCTGGTTCAACAGCGAAGTCCGCTCCCGGAATTTCCTGGTGCCGGGACTCGTCGCCGTCATCATGACCCTGATCGGCGCCTTGCTCACGGCCATGGTCATGGCGCGGGAATGGGAACGGGGCACCATGGAAGCGCTGCTGGTGACGCCGGTGGCCATGCGGGAGATCATCATCGGCAAACTGATCCCCTACTTCGTCATGGGCATGGGCGGCTTGGCGCTCTCGGTGGCCATGGCGCTGTGGGTCTTCGACGTGCCGCTGCGGGGCTCGCTCTGGGTGCTCACGGCCACCGGGGCGCTGTTTCTGCTCGTGGCGCTGGGCATGGGGCTGCTCATCTCCATCGTGGCCCGCAACCAGTTCGTGGCCGGGCAGATCGCCATCATCGTCACCTTTCTCCCGGCCTTTCTGCTCTCCGGCTTCATCTTCGACATCGGGGCCATGCCCTTCGTGGTCCAGAACATCACCCGGATTGTGGCGGCCCGCTATTTCGTGGCGATTCTCCAGACCGTCTTTCTGGCGGGCGACGTCTGGAGCGTCATCCGGCCCAATGCGTTCGCATTGGCGGTCATGGCGACGATTTTTCTCGGATTGGCCCGGAAAAAAGCCCGGAAGCGGCTGGATTAGGCGCAATGCCGTCCATTTTGGGATTTCAATCGCTCCGTCGTGCCAACTTGCCAAAGGGCGAATGCGATTGGCTCCTACCATTTTTTCGGTAACCGATACGGAATTGGAATGAGGAGGCGGCGGTGTTCCAACGGATTCTGGCGCTGGCGAAAAAGGAATTTCTGTCCATTCTCAAGGACAAGCAAGGCCGGTTCACCATCATCGTGCCGCCGCTGGTGCAGCTTCTCGTCTTCGGCTACGCCGCCACCTACGATCTGAACCAGGTGCCCTACGCCCTCTACGACGAGGACGGCGGCGCGGCGGCCCGGGAGCTGGCGGCCCGGTTTTCGGGCACGCCCCATTTCCGCCAGGTGGCCCGGATCAGCCGGGAAGCGGAGATCGCGCCGTTGGTGGATCGCCGTGCGGTGTTGCTGGTGTTGCACATCGGCCCGGAGTTCAGCCGAAAGCTCCACGCCGACGGCGGCGCGCCGGTGCAGGTCATCGTGGACGGCCGGAATTCCAACACCGCCATGATCGCCCTGGGCTACGTCCGCCGGATCGTCACCCGCTTCAACCTGGAGTGGGCGGCGGAACACGGCGGGGGCGGCCCGCCGGCGGTGCTCCAAACCCGCTCCTGGTTCAACCCGAACCTGGAAAGCCGCTGGTTTATCGTACCGGGGATCATGGGCCTCTTGACCCAAGTGGTGACGCTGCTGGTCACGGCGCTTTCCGTGGCGCGGGAGCGGGAACAGGGCACCTTCGACCAGCTGTTGGTGACGCCCTACCGGCCGGTGGAAATCCTCATCGGCAAGGCCACGCCGGGCATGGTCATCGGCACCTTCGAGGCCAGCGTCATCCTGCTCTTGGCGGTCTTCTGGTTCCAGGCGCCGCTGGTGGGAAGCGTCGTGACGCTCTACGTCGGCCTGTTCCTCTTTCTGCTCTCCGCCGTGGGCGTGGGGCTGATGGTCTCGGCCCTGGCGGTGACCCAGCAGCAGGGACTCCTCGGCGCGTTTTTGTACCTGGTCCCGTCCATCATCCTGTCCGGCTTCACCACGCCCATCGCCAACATGCCGGTGGTGGTCCAGAAGTTGACCTTGCTCAATCCCCTGCGCTATTTCATGGTGGTGATCCGGGAAGTCTTCCTGAAAGGCACGCCGACGGTCCAACTAATCGACCAGTTCTGGCCCATGGCGGTCATCGGG
>JBKHDD010000035.1:0-33673 GCA_046541515.1 Desulfococcaceae bacterium | reverse complement strand
CCCAGATTTGCCCCCCCATGCTCAGCTCCGGATTTCGTCGGGGCTCTCCGGTTCGAAAGACCTCCTCGGCCAGGCAGAATCGACATGGCGCGGCGGAATCCGACCGGGCCTCCCGGGGCGCGTCGGGATCGGTTTCGGCCGCTCCGGATTCCGACCCGGCGAAATCGCACCGGCAATAGCCGCCCGCCTTGGCGCCCATCTCCCGGGCGATCCGGTTGGCGGCGACCACCGTTCGGTCGGCGCGGATGAGCATGGCCGGATAGGGAAGGCTGTCCAGCAGCAGGGCGTTGAGCCGCCGGATCTCTTCCAGCCGATCGGTCGAGGGCGGCCGGGGGTCGGACCGCCTCTTCCCGGGCGACACGGCCGCCCCGGTCCCGTCGACGGAGAGGAACCCTTCGATGGCCGCCCATTCGGCCAAGTGATGCAGGTGAGCCAAAGCCGAGCCGGAAAAAGGGCCGGAAGCGCGGCGCAACGCGATCAGCGCGCCGCCCCCGAAAAACGGGACCGCCACTCCGCTTCGCCAACCTTCGGCCGCCTCCGGCGCGTCCCGGAATTGGGAATTGGCCGAAAAGTCTTCCACCATCCAAACCGATTCCCCCGGGTCGAATCGATCCGAGAGGCGGCAATCCCTGGGGCCGTTGGGATCGGGGCCTCCCGTCGCCAACGCCCGCCGCTTGCCGTCCCGGAGGACCGTCAGCCGAATGTGGTCCAGCCCGAGCAGGACGGCGGCGTTTTCCAATATTCGTCCCCATCGCTCCAAAGATCCGGCCAAATTTTCTGGGTTCCGATTTCCCGGGAAAGGTTCGTCCGGAATCATGGGCGAAGCTCGAAAAATGAGAGGGTAACGGAGAAAATGGGATTCCGGCCGTCTCGCCGAAGCAAGGGACGCCGGCGCCGGGGAGCGAAATTGGGGCCGGCCGGCGACCGAAAAGGAAATTTAGGAATTGACAAAGGAAGTCCGGTTCCGTTATTAGGAATCATTACCAAAAAGGTTTCCATGGAATCCGCCATGGGATGGATTGGAATTTCCGAAGAGGCAAGGAAAGTTATAAAGGAATTTCCGATTTATCTCAAGGACCGGCGGTTTCCGCACCGCAATAACCCCATGAAGGGAGGAGTTCCACCCATGGCCGAAACGGAAAAAAAAGCGAAAAAGGTCGTCGAACCCAAGAAGGTCAATTACCGGGACATGAGCATCTGCGACGCGACCATCCAGATGCTGGAACGAGGTCAGCGGGACGGCGTTGAAACCTCGTTCGACCGGGCCGCCTCCATGAAGGCCTGCCCCATCGGCGCGGATTCCGCCTGCTGCAAGCACTGCTTCATGGGCCCCTGCCGACTGAACGCCCGCGATCCGTACAGCAAAGTCGGCGTTTGCGGCGCGACCATCGACACCATCATGGCCCGCAACTTCAGCCGTTTCGTGGCCTCCGGCGCCGCCGCCCACACCGACCACGGCATGGGCATGCTGGACCTGTTCCGGGAAGTCATCAGCGGAAAAGTCCAGGAATACGAGATCAAGGATGTTCAAAAGCTGGAGCAGGTGGCCAGTTCCATCGGGATCGAAACCGAAGGCCGCAATCCGCTGGACATCGCGAAGGATCTCTACGAAGAGCTGGAGCGGACCTACACCCAGGTGGAGGGCGAAATTCCCTTCGCCAAGCGCGCGCCGGCCAAGACCTTGGAGACCTGGCGCAAGCACAAAATGGTGCCCCGGGGCGCCATGCGGGAAATCATGGAGATGATGCACCGCACCCACATGGGCGTGGATCAGCACTATGAAAACCTGACCCAGCAGTTCAGCCGCACCGCCCTTTCCGACGGCTGGGGCGGCTCCATGGTGGCCACCGAAATTTCCGACATCCTCTACGGCACCCCGAAGCCGGTGTCCGTGGAAGTCAACATGGGCGCCCTCAAGGAAGACCATGTCAACATCATCGTCCACGGCCACGAGCCCAACATGTTCGAATCCATGCTGGCTTCGACCAACAATCCGGAGCTGGTGAAGGCCGCCAAGGAAGCCGGCGCCAAGGGCATCAACCTGGTCGGCATGTGCTGCTCCGGCGCGGAGATGATGTCCCGCCACGGCATTCCTCACGTGGGCAACTTCATGTCCACCGAGGCGGTGCTGATGACCGGCGCCGTGGATTCCATGATCGTGGACGTCCAATGCATCATGCAGGCCCTGTCCGACGTGGCCAAGTGCTACGGCACCCCGCTGTTCACCACCAATCCGCGCTGCCGGATCGAGGGCGCCGTCCACATGGAGTTTCACGAGGACAAGCCCAGCGAAACCACGGACGAGCTGGTCATCAAATCGATCAGCCGATTCAAGAATCGAAAGGCCGCCATCGAGATTCCCAAAATCAGCAACATGGGCGTCCACGGCTTCTCCCACGAATACATCAACTACATGCTGGGCGGCACCTTCCGGGGCGGCTACACCCCGTTGAACGACAACATCATCAACGGCCGCATCCGCGGCGTGGCCGGCGTGGTGGGCTGCACGAATCCCCGGGTCAAGCACGACTGGGTCCACGTGGAGCTGGTCAAGGAGCTGATTCGCCACGACGTGCTGGTGGTCCAGACCGGCTGCTCCCAGATTTCCCTGGCCAAGGCCGGCCTGCTGAGCCCCGAAGCCGCCCACTTGGCCGGCCCCGGCCTCAGCGAAGTCTGCGAGACCGTCGGCATGCCGCCCGTGCTCGGCCTCGGTTCATGCGTGGACAACAGCCGAATCCTCGTCGCCTGTACCGCCATGGTCAACGAGGGCGGCCTGGGCGAGAGCATCGCCGACCTGCCGGTGGCCGGCGCGGCCCCCGAGTACATGAGCGAGAAGGCGATCTCCATCGGCCAGTACTTCGTCGCCTCCGGCGTCTACACCGTCTTCGGCGTCACCTTCCCCATCGTGCAGAACACCAAGTTCCACAAGCTGCTTTTTGAGGAATTCGAGACCCAGTACGGCCTGGGCAAATGGGGCTTCACCCCCGATCCCTACGAGATGGCCCAGCTGATGATCGGCCACATCGACAAAAAACGGAAGGCCCTGGGCATCGACAAGGCCCGCGAGCGCGTCATGATGGACTTCCAGGATCGCCGCTCCATCGACGCCGCCTAATCCGCTTCACATTTCCCGGCATTTCCCAGGGCTCCCTTCGGGGAGCCCTTTTTCGTTCGTCCGCTTGGGGTCCCCCCGCCGCTCCGGGAATCCGTCGGGTTTCCGGCCCACCCGGGGCGTTCGTCATGGAAGGGGAAACACTCCGTTTCATCTTCTCCATCTTCCTTCGCGTTCCCCATTTCCTTCGCGCGAGCGCGCGAGACGATCCCCATGCCGGTGAAGGCCCCGGTCAGGGAAACCACCATTTCCTTCGCGCGAGCGCGCGAGACGATCCTCGATCCACAGTTCGAACCCGTCGGTGGCGTCCGCATTTTCCTTCGCGCGAGCGCGCGAGACGATCCCGGGGCAAGAGCTGGCAGAGGTCGCGGTCGCTCCATTTTCCTTCGCGCGAGCGCGCGAGACGATCCTTCGGCGGCGCCCGCCATTTTCGTTTCTCCGAGAAAAAATGTCGCCGGCGACCCCCGCGTGAAAGGTCCTGGATGTCAGGCCCCCGCCTCCGGGCCACCGGTTTCCGAATCCCAAAACACGCGTTTTTTCATCGGCTTTCCCTCGGGCCGCTCTTTTTGGCCGAAAGGGCTTGACGACTGGAAAAGGATGGGTATTTTTACTTTACGAACTTATTTCGTCTTCTAAAATTTTTTTCGGAGGGAAGGAGTGCCCGCCATGATGAAACTTGACGAAATTCGGAAAGATTGGGACCTGGTCAACGCCATCGACTGGGACATGACCCCGGAAGAAGCCGTTCGCCTCTATTTGGAATGGGGATGCAACTGGGCTCGGAGCAACTACGTCATTCGTTCCAAAAACGACAGCAGCCATTATTTCGTGGTCAACACCTGGAAAGATCGTCCCGTCATCTATTTCATTCGCCGAAACTCCGAAGATGCCGAAGAGCTGGCGGAAATCCGGATGCCGCCGGAGCTGGAAAAGGAGTTCCTGGACAGCGTGGGGCATAACCGGGGCGTGTTCTCGCTCAATTCCCGGCTGAAAAAATGGCTGAAAAAAGAATTGGATTATACCCATTAGGCGCAATACCGTTCACTTTGGGATTTCAATGGGTCAAACGCGCCAGAATGACCAACGGCGCATGCGACACGCCCCTGCCTTTTTTTCGGCCAATGAACGGCATTGGCATTAGGCGGAATCCTTCGAACCCGCAGCCCGGCCCGGGGCCTCCTTCCGGAGGCCATCGCTTGCCCCATCCTTCCCGCCTCGTTTCCATTTTGTTTTTCATGACCTCGAAGAACCCTTGTCCAGAAAGCAACGGATTGCCAAGTCTTCATTGACGCCCCTCTCCCGACGGGGGTTCCCGCTTGACACCATCCGCGACTTCATTATATTTCTCCGAATTGATTTTTATCTCTAACGGAAGCCGCCATGGATCGCTCCGCAATTCCGCTCGCCCCATTCGCCGTCGTCGGCCGCGAAACCCTGTTCGTGGTGCGGGAACTGGGCCGAATCGCCATTTTCTTGGGCCGGGGCCTGGTCCACATGTTCAGCTGGCCGCTTCAAATCCAGAAGTTGCTGGCGCAGATTTATTTCATCGGTTTCAAATCGATCATCGTGGTTTCCCTGACCGGGGCCTTCACCGGCATGGTGCTGGGCTTTCAGGGCTATTACACCCTCGTCAAATTCGGCTCCGAAGGGTTGCTGGGCACCGTGGTGTCCCTGACCCTGATCCGGGAGCTGGGCCCCGTGCTCACGGCCATCATGGTGGCCGGCCGGGCCGGTTCGGCCATGGCGGCGGAAATCGGAATTATGCGCATCTCCGAACAAATCGACGCCCTGGAAACCATGAACATCAACTCGGTTCGCTTTCTGTTCAGCCCCCGGCTGGCGGCGAGCCTTCTGAGCTTTCCCCTGCTGACCGCCCTGTTCGACGTCATCGGCATTTTCGGCGGCTACCTCACCGGTTCCATCCTGCTGGGCATCAGCCCCGGAATTTATTTCTACCGGACGGAAGCCGCGGTCCAAATGGTGGACATCAACGGCGGATTCATCAAGGCGCTGGTCTTCGGCGCCCTGGTGGTGACGGTTTGCTGCTACCAGGGCTACTACACCCATCTCCGCAAAGAGGGGTTTGGCGCCAAGGGCGTCAGCTCCGCCACCACCTCGGCGGTGGTGATTTCCTCCGTTCTCATTCTGGCGGCGGACTACGTGCTAACCTCCTTTTTGATGTAGCCCATGACCGAGCCGCTCATCGAATTCCAGGACGTGTACAAGTCGTTCGGCGAAAACCCGGTGCTCCAGGGAGTCGACCTGCGGATTTACGCCGGCGAAATCACCGCAATCATCGGCAAGAGCGGCGAGGGCAAAAGCGTGCTGTTGAAGCACGTCATCGGCCTGATGGAGCAGGATTCCGGAACCATTTTGTTCCAGGGAAAATCCATTTCCGCCATGAAAAAGGCCGAACGGCGGCAGCTGAAACGAAAATTCAGCTACATGTTTCAGGAAACGGCCCTTTTCGACTCCATGACCGTTTTCGAAAACATCGCGTTGCCGCTGAAGGAAAAAACCGACCTGTCCAAGGAAGCCATCCGGGAACGGGTGCGGGACAAGATGGATCAATTGGACCTGGAAGACATCGACCACGTCTATCCGTCCCAACTTTCCGGCGGCATGAAAAAACGGGTGGCCCTGGCAAGAGCCCTGGTCACCGACCCCGAAATCATCCTGTTCGACGAGCCGACCACCGGGCTCGATCCCATCCGGAAAAACGCCGTCCACAGCATGATCGCCGATTACCAGCGGCGTTTCGGATTTACCGGCGTGGTGGTCAGCCACGAAATTCCCGACATTTTTTACATTTCCCAACGCGTGGCCATGTTGGACGAGGGGCGGATCGTCTTCGAGGGCGGCCCCATGGAAATGGCGGGAGCCGAGAACCCGATCGTCGCCCAATTCATCGAAGGCACCGAATCCCGCCGGGACGCCTTGACCGGAATGGCGCCCCGGCCCCAGGCGGAACGCCGGTTTCAAGAGGAAATGGCCCGAATGGCGAACCACCGGACCGCCTTTTCCATCGTCTTGCTGACCGTTGAAAATCTATACGAAATCACCAAAATGGCCGGATACGAGGCGGAACAGTCGGCCCTGAAAAATTTTTCGGATCAGGTCCGCCGACATCTTCGGGTCACCGACATTTGCTCCCGACTCGGACTGAACAAGATCATGCTGCTCCTGCCCCGCACCAGCCGCGACGCGGCGGAGGAAATCTGCCGAAGCATGGCCGACGCCCTGCGGAAGGAGGCCCCCATCGACATCAAGCCATACCCCGGCTTTTGTTTCGCCGTAAGCGCCGGCATCGCCGAGGCGGAACCGGACAAGCCCATCGAGCAGCTCGTGGCCCTGGCCGAATCGAGCAAAAACGTCTTCTACGAATTTAAGATTTGCTGACGGAGGGGTCATGAAACGCGGCAAAGCGGAAATCGGCGTGGGAATTTTCATGGTCATCGGCCTGGTCTGCGTCGGTTATTTGACCATTCAACTGGGCAAAATGAAACTGCTGGGAGACAACCACTATCCGCTGACCGCCAAGTTTCAATCGGTGGCCGGGCTCAAAGCCGGCGCGGAGGTGGTGGTGGCGGGGGTCCCCATCGGCCAGGTGGACGAAATCCTGCTGGACCCGGAGCGGATGGTGGCGGTGGTCCAGATGAAAATCCAAAAAGAAATTGAACTGACCGACGACTCCATCGCCTCGGTCAAAACCGCCGGGTTGATCGGCGACAAATACATCCGCATCTCGCCGGGCGGCTCGCCCGTCGTGCTGGAGGCCGGCGACCAGATCATCGAAACGGAATCGGCCGTGGATCTGGAAGATTTAATCAGCAAATACGTCTTCGGCGACGTGTAGGGCCCCGCCCGCGCGTATGCCCGCGCATATGGAGGAAAAATTATGCGAAAGTTTTATTGGCTCGTCATGCTCGCGGCTTCCCTCTGCCTCGCCGGGGCGGCCCCGGCCAAGGCGTCGGAACCCATCGAGGCCATCCGGAAACCCATCGAACGGGGCCTGGAACTGATCAATGATCCCGAGTACCATGCGCCGGAAAAACAGGAAGAGCTTCGGGAAAAAATCTGGGCGCTGGTAAAGGACGCGTTTGATTTCGAGGCCATTTCCATGCGGACCTTGGGTCGAAACTGGCGGGTTTTCAACGATTCCCAACGGGATCGGTTTACCGAGGCCTTCACCGATCTGCTGAAAAACACCTACCTCGACAACGTAAAGGGGGAAACGCGGGGCGAAAAAGTCGAGTTTCAGGATGAGGAAAAAATCACCGACAACCGGGCGGTGGTGCGCACCCTGCTCCATACGGAAGACACACAGATTCCCATTGACTACAGCCTCCTGCTTCGCGGCGGCGAGTGGCGAGTGTACGACGTCAACGTCGAGGGCGTCAGCATGGTCAAAAATTACCGCACCCAGTTCGCCGAAATTCTGATGAACGAATCCCCGGACACGCTGATCAAACGGGTGGAAAATAAAAACGTTAAAAATCTGGAAGACCGGCTGGACGGCAATTCCGACTCCGACAAAAGCTCCGGCTCCGCAGGATGATTTCCCGTCGGTGTTCCGGCAAGCATGCGAGAAGAAACATGAATGTTTTCAAGCCCCGATGCGTTGGTCCCGGACGGTTTGCCGCCGCGCTTTTGGCGCTGGCGTGCCTGTTGCTCGTTCCCGCTTTTGGCAGCCCGGCCCGCGCCGCCGAAGAAGGCGTGGACGAAGAGCTGGAGTTTCTGCTGGAAGACGAAGAAGACGCCGCGGAGGAAACCGCCATCGCCGACCCCATCGAGCCATGGAACAAGGCGATGTACCATTTCAATGATCGGCTGTATTTTTGGCTGCTGAAGCCGGTCGCCACCGGGTACAAAACCGTGACCCCGGACCTCGCCCGGGAGGGCGTTCGGAATTTTTTCAACAACCTGGCCACGCCGATTCGGTTCGTGGGCTGCCTGCTGCAGGGCAAGTCGGAACGGGCGGGGGTGGAACTCGGTCGATTCATGGTCAACACCACCTTCGGCGTGCTCGGCTTCGGCAATCCGGCCTCTCTGGAACCGACCCTTCAGGTTCCGCCGGAGGAGGACTTGGGCCAAGCCTTCGGTTCCTGGGGGATCGGCAACGGATTCTACATCGTCTGGCCGATTCTGGGACCGTCCACCCTCCGCGACTCCGCAGGGACCTTTGGTCAAAGCTTCCTGAGTCCCCTCAACTACGTGGACCCGGAGGTCGCCGGCATCGGGGCCCGTGCCTTCGACCAGATCAACGACACCTCCTTTCGGCTGGGCGACTACGAGAAGCTCAAGAACGCCGCGCTGGACCCCTACGTGGCCATCCGGGACGGCTACATCCAGCGTCGGAATCGCCAGCTCGAAGAGTAGTCGCGCCCGAATTCTCGCGGAAGGACGGATTTCCGTCCTTCCGCCCCTCCCGCAGATTTCCGCCCATCCCGATCGGCGCGCGTTTCTTCGCCTTCCCCTCCCCTTTCTAATTTCCATCGGTTTTCCCCGCCCGGATTCCTTTCCCCGACGAGCGCCTTGCGCGAAAGGGGTTTTGCGCGTCCGGCCGGCCACAGAAGGGATTCTTTTTCCGCGGGACGCCTCCGAGGAACGCGGCGGCCCCTGGGCAACCGAGGCTTCCCCAAAAATGGCCGCCTTCGATCCGCTCCCGGGCCTCGCCGGCCGACGCCCGGACGGGTTTGATTTGATTTATGGAAGCCTTTTGGATATCAGGGGGCAGAAAACGACCGGAACCAATGCCCGGAACTTCCCAACCGATTTCCCAAAGAGACGGCGACATGAAATCCTTCCTCCGAATTCTGTATCTCCCGTACAAATGGTTGATATTCATCCCGTTTTTCATCGTGAACACCGCGTTCTTCGGCAGTCTGGCGATTCTTCTCCTGTTCTTTTTGAAGCCCCGCGCGGTCAGCGCCATCTGCGGGGGAACCTGGGCGCGACTGAATGCGTGGGCCACGCCGGTCTGGGTGAGAGTATCGGGACGGGAACACGTCGATCCGGATCAGTCCTACGTCATCGTCGCCAACCACCAGAGCCACTACGACATCTTCCTGCTGTACGGCTGGCTGGGGGTGGATTTCAAATGGGTGATGAAGCAGGAGCTGCGAAAGGCGCCCATGATCGGCGTCGCCTGCGACCGACTGGGACATATTTTCGTGGACCGCTCCGACCGACAGGCGGCCATCGCCTCCCTGGAAACCGCCAAGGAGCGCATCCGCAACGGCACGTCGGTCTTTTTCTTTCCGGAAGGGACGCGAAGCCGGAGCGGCGACCTGCGGTCGTTTAAAAAAGGCGCGTTCCGAATGGCCCTGGACCTGGACCTGCCCATTTTGCCGGTCGCCCTGGTGGGTACCCGACGGATTATGCCGCCGGATTCGCTGGACATTTTTCCGGGAACCGCTCGGATGATCATCCATCCGCCGGTTGCCATCGGACCCTACCGTGATAATGATATTGAAGAGTTGATGGCGGCGGTCCGCCGGACCATCGAATCCGGCCTCGACGGGTCGGAGCGGTTGGAACCGGCTTCGGAATCCTCTCGACAGGAAGAAGGCTTTCCATGAAATCCTTGCTCTGGATCTTTGCCGCAATCTTTTGCCTGGCCATCGGCCTGCCCGCGGCCCATGGGGCGCTTTACCACTGGGTGGATGAAAACGGGGTGCATTACTACTCCAACGAACCGCCTCTGGGCGACGCGGAAATCCTCGACGTCCTGCCGGAGACGCCCTACGACGAAGAGGCGGACCAGGATCGCATGGAGGAGTATCGGCAATGGCGAAGAGAACGGTCCCGCGAGATTCAAGAACGGATCGAGCGCGTTCGCGCCGAGGAGGCGGCCCGCCGGGCCGAGGAACGGCGACGCGCCGAGGAAGCCCGCCAACGCCGGGCGGAAGAACGCCAAGCCCGGGAAGAACGCGAGGCGAAACGGCGGCGGGAGGACCGAAGAGACGAAAAATCCGTCATCCGGAACCCGGGCGGCACGCCGCTGGGTCTGAATCCGGGTCCGTCCACCGAACCGCCGGATAGCGTGGCTCCCTGAAACCGGGGTTTGCTTCATTCCGATCCCTTGTTCCCCCCACGATCTCGGTTGGATGGGTTCCCGCCCTTGTTCGTTCCCGAATATCGCCCGAACCGACTCTTCCTTCCAGTTTGGGCCAAGAGACGACACGCGAAATCGAATCCCCTCGGGACCCGGGAAGGCTTCGTCCGAAACCCGCAAAATGAACATGGATTCATACGGAATCTTGCTCGTCTCTCCTTCCCGGGATTTTAAGCCCGTTCATCCGCCTTCTCTCCATCTCCCTTCCTAAAAGGTTTTTTTCCCAAGATTTCCCCTTCCCCGGATTTTTCTTGACACCCGCCTCCCGCTTTTGCTAAATGAATGAGCATTCATTCATTTTTCATCAACCCCGCGTGAGGAGGTAGACATGGTGCGAAGAATCCGAAAGGCCGCCGTGATCGGCTCCGGCGTCATGGGCGGCGGCATCGCGGCCCTTCTGGCCAGCGCCGGCGTTCGGACCCTGCTGCTGGATATCGTTCCCCCGGACCTGAAAGACGAGGAAAAGAACGATCCCAAGGCCCGCAACCGGATCGTCAAAGGCGGTTTTGACGCCATGATGAAGGCCCAGCCGCCGCTGATCATGGACAAAAAAGAGGCCGCCCGCATCGAGATCGGCAACCTGGAGGACGACTTCGCCCGGCTGGCCGAATGCGACTGGATCGTCGAGGTGGTCGTGGAAAACCTCAACGTCAAACGCCAACTCTTCGAGCGGGTGGACGGCGTCCGCAAGCCCACCGCCGTGGTTTCCTCCAACACCTCCGGCATTCCGCTGCAAAAAATGGCCGAAGGCCGCAGCGAGGGTTTCCGCAAGCATTTCCTGGGCACCCACTTTTTCAACCCGGTCCGCTACATGAAGCTGCTGGAGATCATCCCCGGCCCGGAGACCGATTCGGAAGTGCTGAACTTCATGGCCGATTTCGGCGAGCGGATTTTGGGCAAGGGCATCGTCCGGGCCAAGGACACCCCGAACTTCGTGGGCAACCGGATCGGCGTGCAGGGCATCGTCCGGGCCATGCAGCGCATGGTGGAGGACGGCCTGACCATTCCCGACGTGGACGCCCTGTTCGGCCCGGCCCTGGGCCGCCCCAAGACCGCCATGTTCAAGACCTCCGACCTGGTGGGGCTGGACACCTTGGCCCACGTCGCCAAAAACACCTACGACATGGTTCCCGACGACGAGCAGCGGGACGCCTTCGTCCTGCCCGACTTCGTCAACCAGATGATCGAAAAGGGGCTTTTGGGCAAAAAGTCCGGCGCCGGATTTTACAAGACCGACCTGACGCCGGAGTGGAAAAAAATCCGGAAGGTCATCAATCTGGAGACCTTGGAATACGAGGAATACGAAAAGCCGGAATTCCCCTGCCTGGCCGAGGCCAAGGCCGCCAAAACCCTGCCGGAAAAAATGCGGGCCGTGCTCTACGGCGAGGACAAGGGCGCCAAGTTCGCCTGGAAGGCCATCGCCGACTACCTGATCTACGCCGCCAACCGGATCCCGGAGATTTCCGACACCATCGTCGAAATCGACAACGCCATGAAGTGGGGCTACAACTTCGAGCTGGGGCCGTTCGAAACCTGGGACGCCATCGGCGTGGCGAAATCGGTGGAACGGATGAAGGCCGAAGGCTTCGCCGTGCCGGAAAAGGTGGAGAAGATGCTGGCGGCGGGCAACGACGCCTTCTACAAGGTGGAAAACGGCCGGCGGCTGTTCTTCGACTTCGCTTCTGGCGAATACCGGCCGATCCAGACCAGCGAAAACGTGATCTCCCTGGCGGCGCTCAAGGCCGACGGCCGGCTGGTCAAATCCTGCAAATCCGCCTCCCTGGTGGACATCGGCGACGGCGTCTTCTGCTGCGAGTTCCACACCAAGATGAACGCCATCAACCGGGAGATCGTGGAGTTCATGGCCGAGGCCATGGACTACGTGGAAGAAAACGGCGCCGGGCTGGTCATCGGCAACGAGGCAAGCGGAATGCCCGCGCCCTTCTCCGCCGGCGGCGACCTGTTTTACATGGCGGGTCTGGCCCAGGCCGGAAAGTTCGACGAAATCGACCAGTTCCTCCAGCTCGCCCAGGGCGGCCTGATGAAGGCCCGTTACGCGCCCTTTCCCGTGGTGGCGGCCCCCTTCGGCCTCGCCCTCGGCGGCGGCTGCGAAGTCTGCCTGGCGGCGGACCGGATCGTGGCCCACGCGGAATTGTACATGGGGCTGGTGGAAATCGGGGTCGGCCTGCTGCCCGCCGGCGGCGGTTGCACCAACCTGTGGAAAAAATTCGTCTCCAGCATTCCCCGGGCGGTCAAGGGGGCGGACCTGGCCCAGTATTTCCTGCCGGTGTTCCAGAACATCGCCATGGCCCAGGTTTCCAGCTCCGCCGCGGACGCCCGCGCCAAGGGATTTCTGGGACCGGAGGACCGGATCGTCTTCAACCGGGATCACCTCATCGGCGAGGCCAAGAAGGAAGTCCTCCGCATGGTGGACGCCGGCTACATGCCGCCCATTCCCCGGCCGGTGCCGGTGCTCGGCGAGGCGGCCCAGGGCATGGTCCAGTCGGAGCTGTTCAACATGCAAAGCGGCGGGTTCGTCGGCGAATACGACGTCTTCCTGGCCCGGCGCATCGCCTTCGTCATCAGCGGCGGTCAGGTGAAGAAAAACAGCCAGCTCGACGAATCGGTCCTGCTGACGTTGGAACGCGAGGCCTTCGTCGATTTCTGGAAGCAAGAGAAGACCCAGGCCCGGGTGGAACACATGCTGAAAACCGGCAAGCCGCTGCGGAACTAGCGCCAAGGCCGTTCACTTTGGGAACTCCAACCGGCGAATGTGCCGGATGGTCAAATAGCGAATGCGATTCGCCCCGACCAGCTTCCGCCAAAATGAACGGAATTGCCGCCAAACCGGACAACGATCCCGACAAGATCCGATCCCGGCGGGCGAACGCGCCGCCGGGTTTCCCCCACTTTATCCGTTGGAGGACCGCGCAATGAGAGACGCCTATATCGTGACTTCGGTCCGAACCCCCGGTTGCCGTCGCAACAAAGGGGCGTTCAAGGATACCCGACCGGAAGAACTGCTTTCCTTTATCCTCGACCAGGCCGTGGAAAAAACCCCCGGCCTCACCAAGGGCGACGTGGAAGACGTGATGATCGGTTGCGCCTTTCCCGAGGCCGAGCAGGGGCTGAACATCGGCCGCATCGCCCCCCAGATCGCCGGGTTCCCGGACGAGGTTTCCGGGGCCACCATCAACCGCTTCTGCGCCTCGGGCCTGGAGGCCATCGCCCAGTCGGCCATGCGCATCATGGCGGGCTGGTCGGACATCGCCATCGGCGGCGGGGTGGAGTCGATGACCTTCGTGCCCATGGGCGGCAACCTGCCCCGGCCGGACGCCGATTTTTCCCGGGAGCATCCGGAGCTGTACGTCTCCATGGGAATCACGGCGGAAAACGTGGCCAAGCGCTACGAGGTTTCCCGGGCGGACCAGGACGAGTTCGCCTACAACTCCCAGATGAAGGCCGCCAAGGCGCTGAACGAAAAGCTGTTTACCGAAATTGTGCCCACCCCGGCGGTGAAATATGTGCCCCAGGCCGACGGCACCTTCCGCAAGGAGACCTTTCTCCAGGATTTCGACGACGGCATCCGGCCCACCACCACCCTGGAAGGACTTGGAAAGCTGAATCCGGTCTTCCGGGCGGGCGGTTCGGTCACCGCCGGCAACAGCTCCCAGACCACCGACGGCGCGGCGGCCACGTTGCTGATGAGCGAAGCGATGGTCAAAAAATTCGGCGTGAAACCCATCGCCAAACTGAAAACCTACACCACCGTGGGCTGCAAGGCCGACGAGATGGGCGTGGGACCGCGCTACGCCATTCCCAAGCTGCTGAAGATGGCGGGGCTGGACCTGTCCGACATCGGCGTCTGGGAAATCAATGAAGCCTTCGCCGCCCAGGCCCTCTACTGCATCCGGGAATTGGGCATCGACAAATACATGGACCGGGTCAACGTCTACGGCGGCGCCATCGCCCTGGGCCACCCCCTGGGCTGCACCGGCGCCAAGCTCTGCGCCCAGCTCGTCCACCGCATGAAGGAACGCGGCGCGAAATACGGCGTGGAATCCATGTGCATCGGCGGCGGCATGGGCGCGGCGGCGCTGTTCGAGCTGTGCGAATAGTTTCTGAAGTTTTCCGCTGAATGAAACGAGGCCGCCGGGGGGTTCTCCGGCGGCCTCGGTTCGTTTGGCAGTGAAATTCCCCACCTGATTCCCGCCCAAAAATATGCTATAGCCTCTCGCCTGGAACGGAAGCCCGTTCCGACACATTGGCGGTTTTTTGGACCGCCGGAACACTTTCACGGGAGGCATCCATGCAAAAAAGAACGTTTTTCTGGAAACCGATCCTTTCGACGGCGCTCGCGCTATTGCTCGTTTTGGCCCTGGCCGGGACCGCGCTGGCCGGCCCCAACCCGGTGGTCCGTCTGGACACCAGCCTCGGGGCCATCCGGCTGGAGTTGTATCCCGAACAGGCGCCGGTCACGGTGGACAATTTTCTGTACTACGTCTCCGCCGGATTTTACGACGGCGAAGACGAAAACGGGCCGACCATCTTCCACCGGGTGGACGACGACTTCGTGATCCAAGGCGGCGGTTTCACGCCGGAATTCTACGAGGTTGGGGCAAGCGCCAGGAAACTGACCCGCCCGGCCATCCCCAACGAAGCCGACAACGGGCTCGCCAACGACGCCTACACCGTCGCCATGGCCCGGACGTCCGACCCCAACTCCGCCACCTCCCAATTTTTCATCAACGCGGTGGACAACCTCTTTTTAAACCATACCGCGCCGACCCAGGGGGGCTGGGGGTATGCCGTTTTCGGCAAAGTCATCGAGGGGACGGGGGTGGTGGACGCCATCAATGCCGTCCCAACCGCCGAAGAAGTCCCCGTCGATCCCGTGGTGATCAACCGCGCGGTGATCGAAGACCTCGGCGACGGCCTGGACCTCTCCTCCCGGCTGTACTATCCCCATGTGGCCAGCAACGAGAATTGGGAAACCGAAATCGCGGTGGTCAACTCGGACCCCGAATTGTCCATCATCGGCGTTCTGGTGGGATACACCGGGAACGGAACCCCCGTGCCCGGGAGCGTGAATTTCAAGCTTCCGCCTTTGGGCCGGCGCCAGTTCACGGTGGGAACCTTTTTCGCCAACCCATCGGACATTCGATATTTCGTTTTGCAGGCCGACCGGGAAACCGCCTACGGCTATACGAAATTTACCCGGGAAGGCCGATATCGGGCCGCCGTTCCGGCCACGGCGGACGTGGCGTCGGGGGACCTGTTCATCTCCCATATCGCATCGAGCCCCCCCTGGTGGACCGGCATTGGACTGGTCAACACCACCGGCGTGGAAAAAACCATCGAGCTGGCCTTCGACAACGGAGACATTGCGACCCGGACCCTTGGGCCGGGCGGCCACGCCGCATTCAGCATCCGATCCCTGTTCGGTGGAAATGCGCGGCAAGACATTCACTCCGCGGTAATCCGCAACGCCGAGGGGCTGGTGGGCCTGGAGCTGTTCGGCAGCACCGACACCAGCGGCCAGAACTATTTGGGCGGCCTGCTGCTGAAGGATTTCGCCGAGCCCACCCTGTTTTACCCCCACATCGCCGAAAACGAGGTTTGGTGGACCGGCATCGTCGCCTACAATCCCGGAACGGAAGCTTGCGATCTCACGGTCAGACCCTACTCGGCCAACGGCACCGCGCTCAATCTGAACGCCTCGGCCATTCAACTGGCCCCCGGGGAAAAGTACGTCGGAACCGCGGAAGCCCTTGGCCTTCCGGCGGACGCCGCCTGGCTGTCGCTTTCCGCGAAAACGGCGGGCGCCGAAACCGATCATCCCATCGTCGGCTTCGAACTGTTCGGGGCCCGGGACGGAAGCCGGCTTGGCGGCTTCAGCGTGCTGGATCTGCCCACCACCGACGGCATTCTGCCTCGACTGCGTTCCGGGGGATGGACCGGCGTCAGTCTCGTCAACACCGCCTTCAGCCGCGCCGCCGTCGGCCTGCTCGCCATCGACAACCTGGGGATGGTCCGGGCGCAAGAGAACCTGGAAATCAACTCCCGAAGCAAGGTGCTTGGAATCGCGGAAAATCTGTTTACGGAGGATTCCTCGGCCGGGACCTACATCCGATACATCTCCGACAAGCCGGTGGCCGCGTTTCAGCTCAACAAGGGCGCGTCGGATGCGCTGCTGGACGGATTGCCGGGACTCGGCCTGAACTGATTTCGCCGCATCCCCGAAACGTAAAACGGCCGAGGCGCTTTCCCTGCGCCTCGGCCGTCTGGTGTTCCCAATGGCTTTTGCCGCCGAATAAAAATCCCCAAAACCTGATGTCGGGGCCGGCCCCTACCGCGCCTTTCCCCGCAGCTCCAACACCTTTTCCCGAAGGGTTTCCGCAGTGACCGCCTCGCCGGGGATCGGCTCGTCCGCCACCAGCTCCACCTTGGACCAGAAGCGGGCCAAGGGTCGGGACATGGCGGAGCCGCGGGCGCGGCTGAAAAAGCTCCCCCACAATCCGCGCAAGGCCATGGGCGCCACAGGAACCGGATTCCGCTTCAAAATTTTCTCGACCCCCTTTCGAAATTCCCCCATTTCGCCGTCGGACGAAAGCCGCCCCTCCGGAAAAATGCCGATCAAATCGCCCGCGTCCAGGGCCTCGCCGATCTTCTCGAAGGCCGCTTCGTAGGCTTCCGGATTCTCCTTCCGGGAGGCAATGGGGATCGCCTTTCCGGTCTTGAAAATGAAATGGAGCACCGGCGTCCGATAAATCGGCTCGTACATCACGAACCGGATGGGCCGCCGCACCGCACCGGCGATCAGCGGGCCGTCCACCAGGCTGACGTGGTTGCAAACCAGCACGGCCGCTCCCTCGTCCGGAATGTTCTCCAGCCCCCGATGGCGCACCCGGTACATCGTATGGGTCAGCATCCAGATCAGGAAACGCATGGTGAAATCGGGGACGACCGAGTAGATGTACAGCGCCACCAGGGCGTTGGCGATGGCCAGAATCAGGAAAAAGGTCGGGATGGAGAGGTCCAGCACGCCCAGAATCACAACCCCGGAGACGGTGGAGAGCACCATGAACAGGGCGTTGAGGATGTTGTTGGCCGCGATGACCCGGGCGCGGTGGGCCGGTTCGGTGCGGGTTTGCACGAAAGCGAACAGCGGCACGATGTAAAACCCGCCAAAAACGCCAATCAACGCCAGGTCGGCCAGCACCCGAAAGCTGCCGTCGGAGGCCAGAAACGCGCCGACGCCCATCAGCTCCGTCGTCGGCGGGGCCTCGTAGGCCAAAAACAGATCGAACCCGAACACCGAAAGCCCGATGGAACCCAGCGGCACCAGCCCCAGCTCCACCTTCCGGCCGGATAGTCGTTCGCAGAGCAGCGACCCCGCGCCGATTCCCACGGAAAACATGGTCAGCAACAGCGTCACCACGCCTTCGTTGCTCCGAAGCACCTCCCGCGTGAAATTGGGAATCTGGGTCAGGTAGGCCGCGCCCAGCAGCCAGAACCAAGAGATGCCGAGGATGGAAAGAAACACCGAATGGACGCGACGGCCAAAGCCGATGGTCCGCCAGGTCTGGGAGAAGACGTTCCACCGGAGGTCCATCTCCGGCGCCGGCGCCGGGGCTTCCGGAATTCGACGGCTGGCCAGCCAGCCAGCCAGGGCCGCGGCCATCAGGGAAAGGCCGACCCAGACGGCGGCATGGTCTTTCTGGATCAGCACCCCGCCGGTCAGGGTGCCCAGCAGGATGGCCAGAAAGGTGCCCATCCCCACGAGCCCGTTGCCGCCGACCACCTCTTCGGGCGTCAAATGCTGGGGAATAATGCTGTATTTCACCGGCCCGAAAAAGGTGGATTGGGTTCCCATCAGAAACAGCAACGGCAGAAGCGCCATGAGGCTGTTGGCGAAAAACGCCAAAGCGGCGGCGGTCATGATGCCGATTTCCAGCAGCTTGATCCGGCGGATCAGCATGGATTTTTCAAACTTGTCGGAAACTTGGCCGGCGGTGGCCGAGAAAAGGAAGAAGGGAAGGATAAACAGCCCGGCGGCGACGTTGATCAAAACGTCCGGGTCCAGGCCCAAATCGCGGCCCGCCCGATAGGCGATGAGAATCAGGAGGGCGTTTTTGAAGAGATTGTCGTTGAAGGCCCCGAGAAACTGGGTCCAGAAAAACGGCGCGAAACGCCGCGTCTTCAGCAGGCCAAACTGGCCGGCGCCGCCATTCTCGCCGTTTCCCACCGCGCCCCCTTTGCAGAAAAAAAACCGGATTGGGGGAAAACGCTACAGGGGCGGACAAAAACTGTCAAGGAAAAGGCGGGGAGGCCGGAAAGGCGAACGGCGTTAATTGCCGGAGACCACCCGAAGCGCGTGGATGGCCTCCTCCAGACCGATTCGACCGTCCCCGCCGGCGTCCCACCGTTGGATGGCTTCCTCGACGGCGGCGTTTAACTCGTCTTCGCTGTAGCAACCATCAGGGCAGCCCATTTCTTGTCCAGGTCCCGTCATGGCCCAGATATCTTGAATAAACACATCTCCCGAACTCCCCACCGTCACCTTGGCTTCGGCGGGTTCGGTGACAAGGAGCTTGTACCCCATCCAATAAACGTGCAGCAGGATTTTATCGCCGCGAGCGGCCGCTTCGCGGGGAGTCCCTCCCTGCTGGACGGGAATTTTGAGGGTAAAAAAGCCTTTGTCGAAGTTGCCGACCACGGAGGGTTCAAAATGGGTTTTGTCTTCACGGGTGGCCACCACCGTATAAGCGGCAAACGCTTCCGCTCCGACAATCTGTTGGCCGTTGAGGTACAAATCGCCGTGAACGGCAAACGGGGCGCTCGGGGGAGGATCCGCCCAGCAGAAGGAAACACCAGCCAAAAACACAAACCATAAGGCGCCGGCCGCCACTACCCCAAATTGCCGCATCTTGGCCCCCGATCACAGGTTTATCAATAAAAAATGAAAAGGATGATCGGGAAATTATCTGTTTGTCGCAAATGGAACAATGGGGCAGAAGCGCAAAGGAACAGTAGGGATCAACTACTTCGGGAAAGGGAAAGAATTTCTTGGAAAAGGGGTTGGCCGGGGAAGAAAGAGGGTTCGGAAAAAATCCATTAATTTTTTTCGGCGACCAGCCGAAGGACGTAAAGAACCTCCGGAAACCCAACCCGGCCATTTCCGTCCACATCCGCGCCGGAAGCGGAGTAATTGGCCCGGATATCCGTGGCCGGAAGACCGGACAGCGCCTGGAGGCCCAAAACGGCGTCGGCCAAATTGACGCCGTCCAAACCGTTCAAATCTCCCCGTGAATCTTCCGGTCGGCAGTTCCGCCTTTCCGCCGCCACGGAAAGCATGGCCCGGCCTTCGTCCGGATCATTGGAGAACAAGGTAATCGTTGCGGTTTCCTCGGGAATGTTGACCCGTTCCCAGTCGTTCACCTGGAAAGAAAGCACCCGTTGATCGCCCGGCGCCACGGAAAACCCGCCCGCCGGAGAAATATCCAGCCAGGTCACGTCGGAACGAATCTCGGAAACCGTAAGCGGCCGGCCGCCGGTATTGGCGACGGTGGCGGTGCCCATGGGGCCGGACAAATAGGCCAGGCTGGCGCCGACGGCGAAACTTCCGAATTTCACGTCGTCCTGCACGTCGTCATAGGCAATCCGGAAGTACCCGTTTTCGCCCCAATCGGCCCCCCAGCTATTTTTCACTTTAAAAGACTGGGTGGCGTCGTCGTAGCCCACCAGCAACACGGCATGGGCGTTTTGTTCCCACCGGATAAAACCGCCATCGTAGTCGTACACCCCGCCTCGATAACGGGTCCCGGCGAAGCTGCCGTCGTCCGGAACGCGCATGGAAACCACAAGGGGGCCCTCCTGCAACGCGACCCGGAGGTCGTTGTAACTCTGGTCCTCGGCCCACAATCCGGGAGAGGCGGTGAACTGACCAATGCGGACGAGATAGTCCGGGTCGGGGCATCGAAGGAAACAAGACCCCGTAACCGCGCCATACTCGTAGCACGCCTCCGGCGGAACGCCGAATTCCGCGGCATAATCCAAGGCGTCCCAATACCATCCGCCGGCGCATGACAACGGCCCGCAGGCCAGGAAGGTCTGTTCGGACACGTCGGCGGGAACCGGAAGCCCCGCCTGATTCATCAGATTTTCGATCAGCGCGGCGGCGGCGAAGGCGGAGCAGGACCCGCAATTTCCCTGGGAGCGAACCGGGCTGTCGTATTGGCTCCAATCGACCTGGGTCGGCAGGACTTCGCGGACCGGCGCCCGGGGCGAGGAAGGATGCGCCGCCCAATAATCGCGAACGGATTGAGGAATGACCAAGCCGGTCGCATATTCCCGGGTTTCTTCGTCCGAAACCGGGGCGGGCGGCAAATCGTCGTCGGCGCCGAAAGTTTGCCGGGGGCCGCAGTCGTTGGTCAGGGAAACCGTCCGGGGTCCGATCTGGATGTCCGGGGCGCTTCCGCCGGCGGATGGATAGGAGAGAACATAGGCCGCGCCGCCGTCCTCCCCGGCGTCGTCGTCCCCCCGGGCGCCCAGGAGGACCGTGCAGGAGGCGCTTTCGCCGTCCACCGCCACAGGCCAGCCCAGCCGGTCCCCGGCTTCGCCTTCCTCGGCGTCCGTCCGGGTCGCTCGCCGCCAGCCGGTGGCCTCCTCCCGGAACAAATGGACCCGCCCGCTGGACAAGCCGTTGGCGTCCACGCCGTCGGCCCCGATGGCGGCCCAGCCGTCGTCCAGGGCAACCGAGCGGCCGAAATGGTCCCATCCCGCGCCGGCTTCCGCGCTCAACGTCGCGGCGAAAGCCCAGGTTCCGCCGGCCTCGGAGAAGGCGAAGACGGCGCCCGACCGGACGGCCCCTTCGTTTCTCCCCGGGGCCCCCGCCAACACCGTTCCGGCGTCGATGGCCACGGAAAACCCAAAAAAATCGGCCCCGGCGCCCGCGGGGGCCGACAAGACGGCTTCCTGGGCCCAGCCGCCGGAACCCTTCCGGAACACATAGGCCGCGCCCCGACCGCCGCGATGGAGGGCGCCCACCACCAGACGGTCTCCCTCCAGGTCCAGAGACCATCCGAAATGGTCTCCGGCCGCGCCGGATTCCGGGACCAGTTTTGCCGTTTGCGCCCAGCCCGAAGAGCCGTTTTCAAAAAGGTAAACGGCGCCGGATTCCGCGCCCCGGTCGCCGTCCCGGTGGGCGCCCACGGCGGCGTATCCGCCGTCCAACGCCACCGAACGCCCGAAGGCGTCGTTCCGTGCGCCGTCGGAGGCTTTCAGCCAAGCTTCTTGCGCCCAGGAAGTGCCCACCCGTTTGAACACATAAGCCGCCCCGGTTCCCCAGTCGTTCCCGTCCCCGTGAGACGCCCCAACCAAGGCCCGGTCGCCGGAGAGGGCCACGCCGGCGCCGAAGAAACCATGAGGCCCCGCTGTTTGGGGGACGAGCCTGGCCTGCGGAATCCAGTTCGATCCCACGCGAATAAATACCTCCGCCGCCCCGGCGTCGGTTCCGTTTCCGTCGTCTCCCGGCCGCCCCACCAGCGCCGTGCCGGAAGATATCGCCACCGAAGCGCCAAAAGCGTCACCGGCGCGGCCGGCCGACGGCGTCAGCTTGACCAATGCGGCGAAAGCCGGGGAAAATGAGACCCAGGAGAAAAAAAGCATGAGAAAAAGGATCGGAATGAAAAGGCGTGGAGAAGAGAATTGTTGGTCGGGGCGGACCCGGGGGCGCATAAATTTTCTCCTGGTTTTGCGTGCGGGGGCCGGCGATCCCTCTTGCCGGAGTCACCGGTCCCGCCGGGAAAGCTCGGGCGGGGAAGCGCCCTGGAGCGTATTTAAAAAACAACCGCTGTTGGTGTCCCCCGTCCCCTGGCCCTCGTCCTCGATGATATACGTCACTTCGTCAATGGATTCCCGGGTCACCGGGTTGCCAAAACCATCTTCGCTCAGTTCCACAACCGTCAATTGAAAAACCATTTCAACATTGGGGCGATCCACCTGGGGCACCAGGAAAGTGGTTTGAACAGCGGCGGGATTGCCCAAAGAAACCGGGGGACCGGACAGTTGATGCCAGAAAAAGGAGAGCTCTCCGTTGTTTCCGGCCCTGGAACGAGTGCCGTTTAGAGCGGTCACGAAACCTTCCGGAACCAATATTCCATTGAACGGTTCAAGCGCGCCGGCATCGGGTCCAGCCACGGCGACGGGGGGCGGCGTCTGCCCCCCCGGGTCGGGATCGGCGTCTCTCGTAACGACAGAGACTTCATCGCTGTCGCTCAATCCGTCGTCGTCCACCACGGTCAGCCTGAATCCCAATATTTCCCCCGGTCCCGGGGCGTAAAAAGTCGCCACTTCCCGATCGGGATGGGAAAGGGCGACCGCCGTTCCGGAAAATTGTTCCCATTGGTAGGATACGATCCGCCCATCCTCGTCCATGGAAAAACCGCCATCCAGCAAAACCCTGTCGCCGGAGTTCACCGTCTGGTTCGGTCCGGCGTCCGCCAGCGGCGGCCGGCCAACCGAGATCACCTCCACCCGGGTCCGGTCGCTGGATTCCAACAGGCCGTCGTCCACCACCGTCAATTCAAAGACCAAAACCGCGCCGGCGGGCCCCACTTCCGGGGCGATAAACCGGGGCCGCTCCAGTTTGGCGTCGTCCAGCACCACGGCAGGTCCGCTGATTTGGCTCCAAAGAAACAGGCCGATGATCCCGTCGGGGTCGAAGGAGTCGCCCCCCTGAAGCGTCGCCTCGTCGCCCTCCCGAACCCGCTGGTCCGGACCGGCGTCGGCCACCGGGGGCCGGTTGCCGGCGGAAACCACGTTCACGGTCATCTCGTCGGTGGCCTGCAACCCGCCGGTGTCGGCGACCCTCAGCTCGAAGGTCAGCGCCGCGCCGCCGACGACCGCCGGGGCGGTAAATCGGGCCCGCGCCGTGTCTTCGTCGGCAAGCAACACCGCCGGTCCCGACAGTTGCCGCCAGGCGTAGCCGGCGATGGCGTCTCCCGGGTCCGGGTCGGTGGAATTTCGGCCGTCCAGGGTCACCACCTCGCCGGCCGACACCGACCGATCCGGTCCGGCGTCGGCCTCGGGCGGCGTGTTGCCGTTGGCCGCCACGTTGACGGTGACCTGATCGGTCCCGGTCAATCCGCCGGCGTCGGTCACGGTCAATTCAAACAGCAGGGCCTCCCCGCCTCCCGCGACGGCCGGCGCAATGAAGTCCACCTGGCCCGGAACCCCGGTTCCGCCCAACGAAACGGTCGTACCGGCGATCTGTCGCCATTGGAAATCCGCAATCCCGTTGGTGGCGGAATCCGGGTCGGTGGAATTCCCCCCGTCCAGCAACACCCGCTCGCCGCTGGTCACGCTCTGGTCCGGCCCCGCGTTTGCCACCGGGGGCCGGTTTTCGCCCCCTTGCACCGTCACGGTCACCGAGTCGGCGTCGGAGAGGCCGCCGTCGTCGGTCACGGTCAACTGGAAACGGAGCGCCGCGGTTTCGCCGGCGGAAACCAACGGCGCAAGAAAGGCCGCCCTTCCATCCCCGATTTCGGTCAAATCCACCGCGGGACCGTCCGTCTGAAGCCATTGAAAGGAAAGTACGTCTCCGGAGTCCGGATCGGCGCTGCCCGACGGGTCCAGGGTCACCGTTTCTCCGCCGGTCACGGTCCGGTCCGGCCCGGCCTCGGCGTTGGGGGCCTGATTTTGCGAGCCGCCCCCGGTGGCGGCGACGATGTCGATCCGCTGGACCTGGGACCCGGACTCGCCCACCGTAACGGCGCCGCCCGAAGGCTGGGAAATGGTCAGCGGTTGGCCGTTCCGGGTCGCCCGGAGCATCGCTTGGCTTTTCGGTTCCGCGCCTCCGGGCTGATCGACCGAATCAAAAATCGGAATATTGATCAGGTAGAAATCGGAGGAATTGAGCCCGTTTTCGTTCCGGGCGGGGGGATCAAACGCCGTGCCGTCGGGACGAGTCACCGAAATCGATAGGCCGTCGTCCGTGGACTGGGTCACCTGGACGCCGTCCACCGTCACCGTTCCGCCGATGGGGGCCGGGATGGGAATTTGGCCCCAGACCGTCAGTGGCAGAAAGAGAAGGAGCAGACCGGAAATGGGGAAAGGGGAGCGGATTCTTCGCATGGATAGGCCTTCGAAATTTGAGGTTCTCTCGGGCTTCCGCCCCGCAATTTCCGATCGGAGCTTCGGTTTTTTCGGGGCGAAAAACACTGGCGGGCTCCGTCTTTATATCAGGAAGCGTTGCGGATTCAAGGTTTTTGTGCCCGGCCGCGTCCATGATCAATTCAGGGAATCCGGAGGGTCCCGGCGGCATCCGCCTTGATCCAATACCCGAAGCCGGGTTCCAATCGTTGCAGATCGCTGAAACCGGGATTGCGGAGGTCAAACACCCGCCAAACGCCCCGGTCGTATTGCCAAACGTTGGTCACGTTTCCCGACAATCCCTCGAAGAGCCCCGCCGTCCCGATTCCCCCCAGAAAATTATAGCCCACCAGATTCCACCCCGGCCCCAGGCTGATTCCGTCGGCGACCGGGGGGCCCGAAACCGGCAAAAGCGCGGCCTGGTTCATGTCCACCCAGTATCCCCGGCCGGGCCGGATGTCGCTCAGGGTGCTCCACGCCGGACTGCCGGGGTCGTAGGACTGCCATTGTCCGTCGTAAAATCCCCAGACAATGTCGTACTTGCCCGCGATGGGCGCGAGCACACGGCCGACTTCGGTTTCCGGGAGACTCACCGGCAGGGAGATCAAATTCCACCCTTCGTTCAGCGACAAAACGAAGGGAGTGTTCCGCTCGTCCCCGTCGTCGTCGGGATTCAGCGGATTCAGCCCGGCGGACGCCTCGCGCCCGTCCGACCATCCGCCCCCGTCGGTGTCGGCGATCAAGGGGTTCGTTTCGTAAACGAACAGCTCCTCCCAGTCGTTCAGCCCGTCCCCGTCGGTGTCCGCCTCCAGCGGATGGACGCCATTTTCAAATTCCTCTCGATTGGCGAGCCCGTCCCCGTCGGGGTCCCCTTCCGCGTCGTCGCGGGTCAGCCGAAGTGCGCCCCCCTCGGAAAACCGCTCCTCCCACCAGTCCGGCAGGCCGTCCCCATCGAGGTCGGCGGCGACGGCCATTCCGGCGACGCCGACCAGCGCCGACAAAACGCAGAAGGCCAGCAATGCTCGAAACCCGCGACCGGTTGTCACCCGCTTAATCATCAGGCGCACTCCCACAATATTCGCATTGTTTGGTTTCCCCCTCCGTCCCGGCGCCCAAAAAGGGAGGAACCGGTTTGCCGCTGCGGAAAAGGCCGGGCAATTCGAACCTGCTTTTCGGATGGAACTCTTTAAATGGGAAAAGGAAAGAAAGGAGAAAAAAACAAAAGGATTTTTGCATATATCAGGCGGACGCACAATTCAAGGCCAAATTTCCCAAGTCATTATTTTTTTTTCATGTTTTTTTGCAGAAGCGTCATTGCCTGAAAAGGGAATATCCCGACAAAACCCACCCGTTTCCCCGCCCACAATCGAAAATCGGCCACGTCCGACCGATTCATCCTGTGGTTCCAAGACCACCCAAAAAGCAAATCACGTACCAATCAAAAATTTCCACGAAAAAAACGCTGACCCAACGACCCTCCGCCCGCCAGAACCGATTCTCCCGTCCAACCGATCGGGGGCCCTTCGGGCCGGACATTTCCTTGCCGAGAAAGGATTCCTGAAGCTGAAATCGCCCAAAACGCCTCGGAGATTTTTCATGCCCCGCAAAAAACGAAAACCGGTTTTCCCGTCCAACAAAAATTCCCGTTTCACAGGAATTTTCCAGCTTCTCAAGAATTCAACCTCCAGATTCGCGCATCCCATGCTTCCGGACGGGCCATGAAAAATCGATTTGGGGAGCGAACCGAAAAAGTGAGAGGAAAAACGGCAAACCGTTTCAAGGATCGTCCGATTGCCGGCGTCAAAACAAATTGAGCACTATACAAGGATGTCTCCCTTCCCGCAAGGCGAGAAGAACGAAAAATTACAGCCGGCCCGCCATTTTTCAGCGTCGCGATAGACAACCAATCCGCCTCCCTTTAAATCGTTGAAAGCAAGGGCCCCCCTCAAAAAAAGGACAACCATAAAAGGAAAACCATAACGGATCGAAGGCCCATTGGCATTGAAAACAGCTTCTCTGCCGCCCCTTTGGTTCAAACAAGAAACGAGGCATTCTGCTGTTGCGCAACAAAAAATTCCCCCACCGCCGCCGGCCGCGCTCAACCCGGTTCATCGGAATCCCGCGCGGACCGGTCTCCGCCCTTGACAAACCGTCGCCCCGCCATCTATAAAGACACCGCTCTCGCAATACGACATCCATCCCCGCGCCCGTCGCGGTCCGCTTACCTCGTTCATCCGCCAAACGAACGTGCCACCTTCGCGGAGTGTCCATGCAACCTGTCGATTCCGTCGGGGCTCTGTCCCCCTGGGAGCCGGGGGTATTCAGCCTCGGCGTCTACACTTTCGTCGTTTTCGCCATCGTCGCGGTCCTCTTGTTTCTGTCCTCCTGGCTGGGCAACCGCAAGCCGGGGACGGAGAAGTTGCGGGTGTACGAAAGCGGAATCATCCCCACCGGCACGGCGCGGCTGCGGTTTCCCGTTCCGTTCTACCTGGTCGCCATCTTCTTTCTGATTTTCGACGTGGAAGGGGCCTTCATCTTCTCCTGGGCCATTTCCTACAAGCAGTTGGGCTGGGCCGGCTGGATGCAGATTTCCTTTTTCATTTTCGTCCTGTTGCTGGGACTGATCTATATTTGGCGCAAGGGAGGATTGGATTGGGGACCTTCTTCAACCCGGAAATGAATCCCGCCCCGGACCTGTTCCGGCCGGCGGACGCCATCATCAACTGGGCCCGGTCCCGAAGCCTGTGGCCGATGTTCTTCGGCCTCTCCTGCTGCTTCGTGGAAAAAGCCACGGTCCTGACCCCGCGCTACGACATCGCCCGCTTCGGCGCGGAGGTGTTGCGCCCCTCGCCCCGGCAGGCCGACCTGCTCATCGTCTCCGGAACCGTCTTCAAAAAAATCGCCCCGGTGGTGCTGCGGCTGTACGAGCAAATGCCCGAGCCCAAATGGGTCGTCTCCATGGGCTCCTGCTCCAACACCGGCGGGATGTACGACTGCTACAGCGTGGTGCAGGGCGTCAACCAGATTCTCCCGGTGGACGCCTACATTCCCGGCTGCCCGCCCCGGCCCGAGGCGGTGCTCAAGGCATTGACCATGCTTCAAGAAAAAATCGCCGAGGAAAAACCGACGCGAAAGGTCTTTCGCCTGGGCGGCGGCACCCAGGGCACCGTGAAGCCGATTCTGGTGGACGGCCAATCCAAGAGCCGCGACCCCCGGGGACCGGGCATGGAAGGCGCGGCCATCCGGGGCGACTCCGTCACCCCGCCCTTTTTCGCCGACAGCCGTTCGGACCGGATGTGGGCGCCGCCCGCCGCCCGGATCGAGCTGGGCGACACGTCCACCTCCGCGGCCGACGCCCTGCGGGAACGGTTCGGCGAGGCCGTGAAGCAGACGCCCCACACCTCCGACATGCTCACGGTGGAGGTGGACGAGGCGCGGGTCCCCGAGGTGCTTCGCTACCTCAAGCACGAGGCGACGCCCCGGTTTCGACGGCTGGAAGACCTGACCGCCATCGACGAATCGGCCCGGCGGAATCGGGACCAATATCCCGACTACACCCTCAGCTACAGCCTGCTGGCCTTCGAACCGGCCACCCGCATCCGGATCAAGACGCCGCTTTCCGGCGATTCCCCGCAAACGAAAAGTATCACCGATCTCTGGCCCTCGGCCAACTGGTACGAGCGGGAAGTCTTCGACATGTTCGGCGTCCGGTTCGACGGCCATCCGAATCTTCGCCGCATTCTCATGCCGGAGCACTGGGAGGGCCATCCACTCCGCAAAAGCCATCCCGGCCGGGCCACCGACATGGCGCCCTACACCCACGACGACGCCCGAAACCTCCAGCCGCCGGACGGCGGGGTTTACGTGCGGCGCGACGGCGGCGACGAGGAAATGGTCATCAACATCGGGCCGCACCACGTCTCCACCCACGGCCTGCTCCGCTACGTGGCCACCCTGCGCGGCGAGGAGATCGCCGAGCTGGAGATGGAGATCGGCTACCACCACCGGGCCGTGGAAAAGATCGGCGAGCGACAGCTCTGGAACCAGTTCATCCCCTACACCGACCGGGTGGACTATCTGGCCGGCGCGGCCAACAACCTGCCCTACGTTCTGGCGGTGGAAAAACTGGCCGGGGTGAAAGTGCCCGAGCGAGCCCAGGTCATCCGCGTCATGCTCTCGGAGCTGTTCCGCATCAGCAACCATCTGGTCTATTTCGGCACCCTGGCCCACGACGTGGGGGCCATGACGCCGACCTTTTACACCTTCCGGGAGCGGGAGATCCTCCTGGACATCGTGGAGCTGATCACCGGCGGACGGCTGCACCCCAGCTTCTTCCGCATCGGCGGCGTGGCCCTGGACCTGCCCGAGGGCTGGAAGGCGGCGGTGGATCATTTCACCTCCATCTTCCTGGATCGGCTGGCGGAGTATGAATCGCTGGTCACCAAAAATCCGATCTTCAAAGCCCGAACCGTGGGCATCGGGAAAATTTCCCTGGACGACGCCATCGACTGGGGCGTCTCCGGACCCAATCTTCGGGCCTGCGGGATGAACTGGGATCTGCGGAAAAACATCCCCTACTCCGGCTACGAGAATTTCGATTTCGAAGTGCCCACGGCGACCCATGGCGATTGCTACGACCGGTATCTCGTCCGGGTGGAGGAAATGCGCCAGAGCCTGCGGATCATCAAACAATGCGCCGCCAACATGCCGGAGGGCCGGGTGGTCACGGACGACTACCGCTACGCCGTGCCCGACCGCAAGGACATGCTCCACGACATCGAGAGCCTGATCCACCATTACCTGAACGTGACCCGGGGGGCGAAAGTCCCGCGCGGGGAGGCCTACGCCTCCTGCGAGATTCCCCGGGGCGAGCAGGGCTACCACGTGGTCAGCGACGGCCTCGGCTACGCCTACCGCATGCGGGTCCGCTCGCCGGGATTTCCCAACGTGCAGGTCATGCCGCTGCTGGCCCGGGGCTGGTCCATCTCGGACCTCATCGCCATCATCGGCTCCATCGACTATATTCTTCCCGACATCGACCGATAGCGACCGAACAGGACGATCCATGCCGACCCCGGAACCCGTCGAAAATTCTCTGGCGACCCTGGCCGAAAAGGTCCGGACCGTCTCCCATCCCCGCGAACTGGCCATCGACGTCATGTTCGCCATCCAGGAGCGGGACGGCTACCTGAGCGACGCCGGCCTCCGCGAAGCCGCCGCGATGGTGGGCATGAGCCCCCTGGAGGCCGAGGAGCTGGCCACCTTCTATACCTTTATTTATCGCGAGCCAGTGGGCAAGTACGTCATCCACATCTGCGACAGCGTAATCTGCTGGATGGACGGGGCCGATTCTCTGCGGGACGAATTGTGCCGGCGGCTGGGCGTCGCCATGGGCGAAACCACCCCGGACGGGCTGTTCACGCTCTTGCCGGTCTGCTGCATCGGCTACTGCGACCGGTCTCCGGCCATTTTGGTGAACCGCGAGGCATACGGCCCGCTGACCCCGGACAGCCTGGACGAGCTTCTGGACCGTCTTCGCGCCGAGGCCGCTGAAATCTCCCAGGCTCCGGCCCCGGCCGAAACTTCCGCCACCGCTTAGGAAACGCCATGTCTTCCCCCACGCACCCACAGGTTCTGCTGCAAAACCGGAAACCCGACCGGATCGCCACCCTCGAAGAATACCGCGCCGGCGGCGGATACGAAGCGGCGACCACCGCCCTGAAAGACCGGGAATACCGGGACGTTCAGCAGGAAATCAACAACGCCATCCTGCTGGGACGCGGCGGCGCGGCCTTTCCCGCCGGGCTCAAGATGTCCACGGTGCCCGAGGACGCCCCCTTTCCCCGCTACATGGTCTGCAACGCCGACGAGATGGAGCCGGGCACCTTCAAGGACCGGGTGCTGATCCACGCCGATCCGCACCAGCTCATCGAGGGGATGATCCTGGCGGCCTACTCCGTGCGGGCCGAAAAGGGCATCATCTTCATCCGGCCGGAATACGAAAGCGCGGCCCGCATTCTGGAGCGGGAGGTGCAGGTGGCCCGGGACGCCGGGTATTTGGGCGAGAACATCCTCGGCTCCGATTTCAGCTTCGACATCGACGTTCACCGCAGCGGCGGGCGCTACATCTGCGGCGAGGTGACGGCCCAGCTCAACGCCCTGATGGGCAAGCGGCCCAACCCCAAGCAGCCGCCGCCCTATCCCACCGTCCAGGGCTTGTGGGACCTGCCGACGCTGGTGCAGAACGTGGAAACGCTTTGTTGCATGCCCCACATTCTCCGCAAGGGCGCGGACTGGTTCAAGGGGCTGGCGCTGACGGAAAAAGGGGCCGGGACCAAAGTTTTCGCCATCAGCGGCCGGGTTAACAAACCAGGCTGCTACGAATTGCCCATGGGAATTCCGCTGAGCGAGATCATCGAGAAACACGCCGGGGGCATGAAGGACGGAAAGGCGTACAAAGCCTGTCTGCCGGGCGGCGCCTCCACCGGATTTCTGCCGAAGCAGTATTACGACATCCCCATGGACTTCCAGAGCCTGAAGGACGAAGGGCAGCGGCTGGGCACCGGCGCCATCATGGTCTTCGACGAAACCGACTGCATGGTGGCCGCCACGCTGAACCTGACCGAGTTCTTCGCCCGGGAATCCTGCGGCTGGTGTACGCCCTGCCGGGAAGGACTGCCCTACATCCGGGACGTGCTGCGCCGGATCGAAACCGGCGAGGGCGAAGAGGAGATGATCGACATGCTCCGCACCCACGGCCGCTATCTCTGGAACGCCTACTGCGCCTTCGCCCCCGGCGCCATGGGTCCGGTGCAAAGCCTCCTGGAATTTTTCGAGGACGAAGTGCGGGAGCATATCCGGTTGAAGCGGTGTCCGTTGGCGGACGCGCGCAAATGATCGGCGGAAGGCGTTACGGATTGAACCGTGCGCCAAAGGAGGTAGCCCATGAGGTTGACCGCAATCATTGAACGGGAAGATGACGGATATGTCGCCCTTTGCCCCGAACTCGATATCGTAAGTCAGGGAGATACGGTCGAATCCGCCAAAGCGAATTTAACGGAAGCTTTGGAACTGTTTTTCGAGTGCGCCGACCAAGATGAAATTCAGCGCCGACTTCATGATGAGGTTTACGTTACTCAACTTGAGGTTGCCGTTGGGTAGACTCGGGATTTTTTCCGGTAAAGAAATCTGCAAAATTCTCCAAAAACATGGATTCAAGGAAGTCCGAAGGCGGGGGAGCCATATCGTCCTTCAAAAGTCCGCAAAAGATGGAAAAATTACGGTTCCAGTCCCAGATCATCCGCAGGTTCGGACTGGAACCTTGAGCGGGATTATCCGCCAATCCGGAATTCCCCGAACCGAATTTGAAGCCTAGAAAACCAAACGAACCGCCTCGCGGCATGTTCAAGAAGGTCCGTGGGATACAATATGCCGAAGCTCGTAATTGACGATCAGGAAATCGAAGTCCCCGAGGGGACCAAGGTCATCGACGCCGCCGAACAGCTCGGCATCGTGATTCCCCGTTTCTGTTACCACCCGGCCTTGGGCTCGGTGGGGGCCTGTCGGGTCTGCGCCGTGAAACTGCTGGAAGGTCCGGTCAAGGGCATCCAGATGTCGTGCATGATCGACGCCAAGGACGACATGGTGGTTTCCACCGTCGATCCCGAAGCCGTCGATTTCCGCCGCCACGTCATCGAATGGCTCATGCTCCACCATCCCCACGACTGCCCGGTCTGCGACGAGGGCGGCCACTGCCTGCTCCAGGACCTGACCGTCTCGGGCAACCATTCCATCCGCCGCTACAAAGGCCCCAAACGGACCCACGTCGACCAGGACCTCGGCCCGCTGGTCGCCCACGAGATGAACCGGTGCATCCAGTGCTACCGGTGTTCCCGCTATTACCAGGAATTCAGCGGCTACAAGGATCTGGGCGTCACCGGCATCGCCAATCGCGTCTATTTCGGCCGCCAGGAATCCGGCACGCTGGAAAGCCCCTTCGCGGGAAACATCATCGACATCTGCCCCACCGGCGTCTACACCGACAAGCCCTCCCGCTACAAAGGCCGGCGCTGGGATTTCCAGCGAACCCCGTCCTTCTGCATCCACTGCGGCCTGGGCTGCCACACCACGACGCTGGCCCGGTATCGGGAGGTGGTCCGGATGGAAGCGGCCTACTCCGCCGACATCAACGGCCATTTCCTCTGCGACCGGGGCCGGTACGGATACGGCTACGCCAACCGGCCGGATCGTCCCCGGATGGGCCTGGTGGACGGCAAACGGACCTCCCCGGCGGAAGCCGTCCGGGCCGCGACGGATCGCCTGGCCGGAACCAAGCCGGAATCGGTCGCCGTCGTCGGATCGGCCCGCTCCGGGCTGGATACCCTCGGCGCCCTCACGGCGGCCGTCCGAAATAATGGATGGAAAGGACCGGCCCTGTTTCCAACGGCGACGGAAGCGGCGACCATCCAAAACGCGCTGGCCGCGTGGACCCCGGACACGGCGCTTTCCCTCCGCGAGCTGGAGAAGGTCGATTTCGCCCTGGTCATCGGCGCGGACCCGCTGTCCGAAGCGCCCATGTCCGCCCTGGCCCTGCGCCAGGCGGTGCGAGCCGGCGCGACTGTTGCGGTGATCGATCCGCGCCCGGTGGAGCTGCCCTTCGATTTTCATCACCTGCCGATTTTGCCCGAAATGACGGGCGCGGCCGTGGCGGCCTTGCTCCAATCCGCCGTTGACCTTCCGTCCGACGCGGCCTTGCCCGAAGCGGCGCACCTGCCGGAATCGATTCAGGCGCGAATTGCGCCCGTCGCCGACGCCCTGAAAAACAGCCGGCGCCCCGCCGTTCTCTGCGGCACGGATCTGGCCGGTCCCGATCTCCCGACCGTTGCGGGCGAGACGGTTCGCCTTCTTCGCGCCACCGGCAAACATGCCGGGATTTCCCTTTTGCTCCCCGGTGCCAACGCATTCGGCGCGGGGCTGATCGACGCGGACCTTTCCTCTTGGGAAGCGGTTCTGGGAGCGGTGGAAGGCGGAAAGGTGAAGGCGCTGGTCGTCGCCGAGGCCGATTTGTTTGAACGCTTCCCGGACCGGAAACGGCTGGAAGCGGCCCTGGAAAAACTGGAAATGTTGGTGGCGATGGACTACGTCGCCTCCCCCGTCGTGGAACGGGCGGACGTGTTCATCCCCTCCCTGAGCCTTTTCGAGACCGGCGGCCTGTTCGTCAATTCCGAAGGGCGGGCCCAATTTACGCCCGCCGCTTACGCCGGCGGCATTCCCATCCGCGAAACCGGCAA
>JBKHDD010000034.1:0-34199 GCA_046541515.1 Desulfococcaceae bacterium | reverse complement strand
ATAGCAGGGGTGGCGGGCTAGCCGGGGGCACTGGTTGGCCTGTCGGTCCCAGGGAATCAGCCGAAGGTTCAGCCCGTGGGCCGCCCGCTCGTAATTGTTGGATCGGGAGGCGCGGATCATGAATTCCAGCAGCGCCTGGGGCGTGGACCGATTGATGGATTCCGACGGTTGGGCGAGGCCGGGATTCAGGGCTTCCGCGATAAAATAGGCCGAGTGATATCCGGGGCCGTTCGTTTCTCCCCCGGCCACGGAAAAAAGTGTGGCGAGAAAAAGGAGCGACAGCGGCACGCTGGTCCGAAACGTTCGCGGAATGGCTTGGGTCATGGCGTCTCCGGCCCCCGGGAAGCTGGGAAGATTCGGGGACGCGTCCCGGGATCGCGGTCTCCAAAGAAAAGCGTCCGGCCATGCCGGGCGGGTTCACCCGGCGGCCGGATGTCGAGAATCAGGAACTCTTATCAGTCTTTTCCCGTCTCGTAACCTTCTTCAAACGCCTCGGCACCTTCTTCCACTTCCTCCGCGCCTTCGCCCACCGCCCTGCCGGTGGCGTAGCAGCCGGAAAGGCCGGCCGCCGCGATCATCACTGCCGCCAGAATGGCTTTCCAACTGATTTTCATAGTTTTTCTCCTTTCGTGAGAATTCTCGCACGGAACCGCCGATTGGAACGCCAAAAAAGTGGAAGCCGGCGAGTTGAAAATTCCATCCGCCGGCCCGATGGGCGATTCCGAAGGGAAACGCGCCGGGCGCGTGCTCGGCGCACATTCAGTTATCGGCCTTGCACGGTCAGGTTGTTGTCCACCCAGGTGGCACCGCCTTCGTAGGCGTTTTCCCTCGCCGCCTGGTATTCGGACCAGGAATCGACGGTACCCGTGAGGGTGGCCACGCCGTCTTCCACCATCACGGTCACCTCGTCGCTGTCCACGAACGGGCTCCAGAACAGTTCGCCCCGAATGTCGTCCAGAATTTCCGCGTCGGTTTCGAAGGTGTAGGCGGGCTGGTAGTCGTACCAGTCGTAGTCGTAGACGTAGGTGTCGTCCACGTAGGGATTGTAGGCGTAGGGATCCAGTTGGTCGGTGACCATCAGGTTGTTGTCCACCGTGATCACGCCGTCGACGCGGGACGCCACGTCGTCGGCCCGGGATTTCTCGTAGTAGGAATCCACCGTGCCGGCCAGGGAAACCACCCCGCCGATGGAATCGACCACGATTTCAAACCGGTCCACGAACGGATCCCGGGTCAGCGCCGCGCGGATGTCCGCCTCGATCGCCTCGTCGCTTCTCGCCGCGTCCGCGGCGGTTCGGACCTTGACGCGATTGTTCACCGAATGGACGCCCACGGTGCTTCGCGCCACTTCGGCCGCGGCCCGGCGGGCCTTGAGATTGTCCACCTTGCCGCGCAGGGTCACCACGCCGCCGTCCACTTCGGGGCGAACGTTAAAGGAATACACCCGGGGATCTCGCGCCAGGGCCCGAATCAGCGCGTTGCGAATGGTTTCGTCGGAAAGATCGGCGTACTTGCCCTCTCGCATGGAGGGATCCCGGGCCCACAGTTCCACTTTGAGCCCGGTGGCGTCCATGTCGGTCACGTTGGCCACCCAGGCGTCGGTGATGGCCCGGCTCTTTTCCGCGGCGCTGCCCACGGTTCCGGTCAGAGTCACTTCGCCGTCGTCCACGGAAACGTCGATCAGGCCGTGGTCCACCAAGGTGTCCCAGCGCAGGGCTTCCTGGATGTCGTTTCGAATGTCGCCGTCCGGCCGATCCGCCTGGTAATTGACCTCCAGGTCGTTCCGGACGGCGGTCACGCCGCGAACGCCGGCGGCCACCTTTTCGGCCAATTGCCGTTCCTGCCAAGACTGAACCGTGCCGTCAAGGGCGACCGTCCCGTCCGAAACGGCGACATCCACGTTGTAGGACTTCGTCGCCGGGTCCAGCAACAGGGCGTTGTTCACGTCGGCCCGGATCTCCTCCGCCGGCCGTTGCGCGGCCGGCGCCACGTCGATCCGGTTGATGACGGCGGTTACGCCTTTGACCGATTCGGCCAGACGGGCGGCCCGCCGTTTGGCCAGCAAATTGTTGACGGTTCCGGAGAGGGTCACCACGCCGTCGGCCGTATCCACGTCGATATTGGCCAGGCGGACGGCCTGATCGAACATGATTTCATTTTCCACGGCATCGGTGATTTGAATGTCGCCGATATTCGCGGCGGCCGTCGCGGAGGACGACGGCAAGAGCAAACCGATGGTCAACGCGAGAACAATTCCCGAAAATACGCTGGTTTTCCGCATGATTTGGACCTCCTTTGGGTGTGGATTTCAATGGCTTCGCCCGGTTGCGTCGGACGTTCCGAACGACGGCGTTCTCCGGCGAGCGCTCGGCCGTTCGGTTTCCATTGCTGATCGAAACCCTATGAAAGGAGGCGGATGAAGGCCATGGGGTCATCCCCGTACTTGGCCGGTCCGTGTCCGGTATTCCCCGAGGCGACCATGTGCGTGATATTCTGGAACAAGCGGCCGTTTCGCCCCGACGGAATACCGCTCGTCGAAGGTTCGTGTGGGGGATTTACCTTATTACCCTGCACCGGCCAATGGGTCATGATGGATGATGGCGAATGATTCGGGCCGAAGATCGGTTTGAATCATCTGCCGTTGAATCATGGTCCGCCGAAGGGATCGCGGGGCCATCGATTGGAGCCCGATCAAATTGGGTCCCATCATGTCCCGTCGGGGATGGCCCATGGGTGAACGAAATCTTTTCCAGGGAGGGTGCGATGAATGGTCGAATTTCAATGGAGTTGCTGTGCCGGATGGCCCGGCGGGGAAAGACGGTGCGGGACTTGCTGGAGGCGTTGAAAATGGAAACCCCGGAGGAGTTGGAGCGTTGCATCGATCGGGACGTTCGCGAGGCGGACCCGGGAACCGCCGTGCGGATCGTGGGCGACAACCTCTCCTTTTATCCCTGCCTTACGGAGCAAGGGCTGCGAATTGATCCCAATCTCTTGATGGAAACCGGTTTCCGGCCGGGGGACGAGTTTTTTCTTCGGGTCAATCGAGGCCGAATCATGCTGGAGAAAATCGTCCGTCCGTCCGCGCCCCGCCCGAAACCCGGTTCCGCAGCCTAGCGCCCGGCGGGGCCGGTTTCTCGGTCGGAGAAAATCGATCCGGAGGGCCGCCTCAACGCCATTCAGTCAAGCGCGTTCACCCCCCTTTTTTTAAGGGGGGCTGGAGGAGTTTTTCGGCAATGGACGGTAATCATTCAATCCAATTTTCAAGGAAGCGTTTCTTTTTTCGGAGTTCGTTTCTTGGCGTAACGACGCCGTTGCGCCGCCTACCTTCCGTTTCGATTGAATTGGGACAGCGCCGAGGCGATCCAGCTTCGCGCCTCCGGCTCGAAATGGACCAGCCCTTCCAGAACGCCGGCGGAATAGTTGCCGTTCATGCCCAGAAAATCCCCCCGGGCGATGTAGAGCCGGTCGGTTTGGTTTTCCAACGCCAGGGCGTCCAGGGCTTTCCGCCGCACCGCCTCCGCCGCGTTGGCCACCAGGATGGAACGCAGGCCGCTGGTCAGCACGTTCAGGTCGTTTCCGCTGTCGCCGGAGAAGATAACCGAATCTTCGCCAAAGCCCAGCTTCTTCATTAAAAAACGGATGGCGTGCAGTTTGTTGGCGCTTTCCGGCAACACGTCCAGCAGCCCGAGATTTTTTTCCTCGTCAATGCTCCAAATCAGGTTGGAACGCACGTCGCGTTCCCGCATGCGCTCGTCCATCCGGTCCATCAGGCCGTCGGCGTCCAGTTCCGGGTCCGCGTAATAGCTCAGCTTGAATTCGTTCTGCTTCTCCGGCTCCTGGGGACGAATGCCGTCCAGATCGGAAAACAGTTCCGAAAGCGCCTGCCGATCCATCCCCTGCCAATCGTCGCCGATGGCCGCCTTCCAGTCTTCGGACGCGGAAAAATGGACCCCCTCCCGGTCTGCGGAAACGGTGTAGAGGGTCGTCCCAACGTCGCCGATTACCCGTCGGGGCAAGGGGAGATCGTAATTCCGGATGCCCTCCCAGATCAGGTCCCGGTCCCTTCCGGTCACGTAGACCAGCTCCAGTTCGGGCCGGTCGGCCAAGTGGCGCAACAAGGGCCGGGCGTCGGGCGATTCCGGCTGGGGGCCGTTGGGCAGCAGGGTCCGGTCCAGATCGCTGCACAGCAGGATGCGTCGCTCAGTTTTCATTGATCCGAAAAACCTCCTTGTTTTCCAGCGAGTAGTGGCCGATCAGGGCGCCGGCGGCGCTCCATCCCTGGTGGCGGGTGCCGCCGGCCACGTAGTCCCGCCCGTGAACATACTCGGGAAAACTCCAGGGTTCGCCCTCCATTTCCAGGGCGTTGCCCCGATGGATGCCGCCCAGGAACCGGCGGGCCGCCTCCGCTTTTCCCCGGCGGGCCAGATCGGCCACGTAAAAGCCGGTAAGCATGGGCCATCGGCCCCCGTTATGGTATTCGTGGGGCCGGTTTTTAAAGGAGTAGGAAAAGGTCATGTGCAGCTCTTCCCAGTCCTTGTCCACCGGCGTGATGACGGGATAGAAGGCCGGCAGCAACGGACAGTCCGAATCCACCAGGTGGTTGTCGATGTACCGGTCCACGCTTTCCCGCCGCTCCGGGTCCGAAACGTCCAGAAGCGAGACCAGCACGTTGGCGAAGGCGTCAAATCGATAGCCGTAGCCGTGGGGCGAAAAAAAGGGCATCCAGTAGTTGCGGTTGCAGTGCGTGGCCGCCTTGCGCCCCTTTTTGAACAGGATTTCATGATAAACGTCGTCGGGAACGCTGTCGGAATCCTTGAACCAGTAATTGGCCTGGATGACGTGTTTCAGCCGGTTGGTCCGGTCTTCCAGCCGGTGATCACGGCTGCCGTGCAGATGGCTTCGAATGGCGCAAAGGGTCCGCAGGGCCTGAAAATAGAGGAGCTGATCGTACAATACGTAGCCATTTTGCAGATATTCGTCGGCCCAGTCGCCGGTCTCGGGAATGTAGAGCAGACCGCGGTTGTTGAACTCCCAGGCCCCCAGTAAAAATCGGACCTTGTCCATGGGCTTGGCCATCCGCTCCAGAAACCGGTCGTCTTCCGTGACCTTCCAGTATTGTCCGCAGGCAATGAGGAACCAAAGATCGGCGTCCACCCGGCCGGCCATGCCGCCGTAGCTGATGCGGTCGCTTTCCGGGTCCACGTTGCTGGGGATTTCTCCGTGGGGGCCCTGGTGTTCGGCCAGGGTTTGCAGGGTGCGGCGAGCGGCGTCCACCAGCTCTTCGTCTTCGGTCATCAACGCCGCGAGGCTGAGAATCGCGCCGTCGCGTCCCCACACCCGGCGGTAGTTGGCCCGATGGCTGGGCGAGGCCAGAAAGCCGTGGGGGCCGTCGCAGTCCCGCAACAGGGAAAGCGCCCGGTCGTGGCCCTCCCGGAAGTTTTCATCGGAGGTGTCGACGCCGTTTTCGCCCTTCTCTTCCTCCGACCCGGACTTGCCTTCGGGGGGATCGCCGTGATACGCGTCTAAACAACCGCCGTTTTTTTTGCCTTCATCCACTTCCCGCGTCATGGGGACCGCCTTTCTCCCGGATTTTTTGGAGCGGAAATCGGCCGGACCCGCCAGGACGCCTTTCCAACCGCCGCCCGGCCCTTTTTCCGGGTCCAACGCCGCCCGCCGCGACCGGGCGTTTTGTCGCGCGAATTCATGCTATCGATCATTTCTCTGCTCATCGTGTTGTTCCTTTCCCTGCTCATCACCCGGATCGCCACGGTGATGCTGTCCCACACCGGCCTTTCCCGGCAGACGGCTCGGTTTCAGGCCCGGTCGGCCCTGACCGGCGTCGGTTTTACCACCAACGAATCGGAAAAGGTGGTCAATCATCCGGTTCGTCGCCGGATTCTCTTCCTGCTCATGCTGGTGGGCAACGCCGGCATCGTGGGGGCGATTTCCTCCTTGATCGTCTCCTTCGTGGACGTGGGGCAAGACGAATCGCTGTTTTTGCGCATCGTCTTGCTGTTTTCCGGCATCGCGGCGCTCTGGATGGCCGCGGCCAGCCAGTGGGTGGATCGCCATTTGTCCAATCTGATCGGCCGGGCCCTGGAGCGATACACCCGCCTGGACGTGCGCGACTACGCCAGCATGTTGCGCCTGGCCGGGGAGTACGGAGTCGGCGAAATGCAGGTGGAAGCCGGCGACTGGCTGGCGGATCGCGCGCTTCAGGAATGCCGGCTTCGGGAGGAGGGGGTCGTTGTGCTGGGCATCAACCGGAAAAACGGCGCCTATCTGGGCGCCCCGGAGGGCGACACCCGGGTCCACGACGGCGACACCCTGATTCTGTACGGCCGATCCTCCGCCCTGGCCCGCCTGGACGAGCGAAAAGAGGGCATGCACGGGGAGGTGGCCCACCGGGAAGAGGTGGATCGCCACCAGCGAAAAGCCCGGCAGGAGCAGATCGAGGACGCCCAGGCCCGGGCCGCCCGCGAAGCCGAGGAACAGGCGCGCGAGGAGGCCCGAAAAGCCGATCCCGAAGCGGACGACGTATCCGCCGAGCCGGACGCCGAGGAAGATGTCGCCGAGGAATCCCGGGGCGCCGACCCGGAATCCTGACGGGCGCGGGCGCCGTCGGGCGCCGACCGCGCCCCGCCGTTAGTTGTCGAAGATCAAAAAGGGCCGTGCTTCCGGGTAGCCGTCCTCGTCGGTTTCCCGTCCGCCCTCGGTGGCCAGTCCGTAAACCGATACGCCGCTGGGTTCCGCTGCGGGCAGCGGCTGGCTCTGGGAGCGGGGGAACTGTCCTTCCGAAGACTGAAACCGGGTGATGACCGGATCGGCGGGAAATTCCCGAATCTCCACCACGTCCTCCACGTATACGGCGCGTACGCCGGCGAACAGATCGCCGTTTCCCTTCAGATGTTGAATTCGGCCGCGAAACCGTTCCACGGCCTCTTCCGGACCTTCGGCCTGAGCCAGCATGGTGAAATAGCCGTGGCGAGGACCCTCGTCGCCGAGTTCGTCAAAAGAAAAATGGCCAACATAGAACATGGGACCTCCACTTCGCAAGTTTAGGGAGACCGGTTTGGGAAGGAAGTTTCGGACCCGGCCCCCCCGTTTTTTTCCTGAAACATCGACTATCCCAAGGGGATGGCCTGGGAACCATCGGGTAATTCCCGTATTTTACGGCTTGGAAGGCGGGGGAAGGCCGGGTTCGGCCGTCTCGTCGGATGCCGTCTCGCTTTTTGCTCCTTCGCCGCCGGTTTTCGTCTTCCCTTTGCCGGTGGTTTCTCCCTTCGGGGCTTTTGGGATGCCGGGGTGCCGCTTCCGCAGAGCCCGGCCCAGCACGATGAGCAGGAGCAGGACCGCCGCGGCCCCCGCCACCAGGCCGAAACGCCCCTCCATCGCGGAGGAGCCCAGCACCACCAGCGGCAGACACAGCAGACCCTGGACGAGCCAGTTGGTGAAGAAACAGTGGCGAAACCGAAAGCCGGCCAGGGGCAGCAGCAGATTTTTGGCGGCGTAGGGCGGCCCCGGAATGGCCAGGAAGATGACGCTGTACAGCGCCTGTCGTTCGTTTTTTGGCGAGGGAACCCGGATTTCCTTTCGTTCCAGAAACCGTCGGATCGGGTCCCGCAGGAAATGGGCGACCAGGATCGCGACGCCCAGATGGATCGGCATGGCGAGCATGGCCACGGCCAGGCCCGCGCCGACGCCGAACACCGCCCCGGCGCCCACCAGAAAAGGGCTGATGGGCGCCCCCGCGGCCGGCAACAGGGCCATCAGCACCGCGAACCGGGTCGGGTCGGCCACCGACCGAACCAGTGCCCGCACCCGCGCCTCCAGGTCCAGTTGAACGCCCGCCACCAGGACGATTCCCGTCGCCAGCAACACGCCGATGCCGATGGCCCATTGGGTCCGGGGACTCACGAGCTTTCTCCATTGGGCCGAAGATCGGCCCAGGCCGGCAGATGGTCCGACGCCCGGCGGGCCGTTTCTCCGGAGGCCACGCCTGCGGCCAACACCATGCGCGAATCGGTGACGAAAATGTGGTCCAGCCGAAGCAACGGTCTTTTGGCGAAAAACGTGGGCTTTCCGTTGCCGGCGGGCCGCAGTCGCTCTCCCAGGCGGCGGCAGACCGGGGAGCCCGGTCCGGCGTTGAAGTCTCCGCAAAGGGCGGCGGGCACTCCGTCCCGCAGCCATCCGTCGGAGAGCAGCGCCGCCGCCTGCCGTCGGCGCTCCAACAGCCCCAGCCCCAGATGGGTGTTGATGAGATCGAATTCTCCCCCGCCCTCGGCGGCGACGGTTATCCGGATCGCTCCGCGCCGTTCCCGTCCCGGCCCCGGCGGTCCGGGCAGCAGCGTGTTTCGTGCGCGAAGAAACGGCGGTCGGCTCAACACCGCCAGCCCGTAACAGGCCGGCCCTTTCCGCAGAACGGGAAAAAAATGGGCGTGCATTCCCAGGGCCGCCCCCAGTTCCGCCGCCTGATCGCGGCCATGGGAGCGGGCTTGGCCCACGTCCACTTCCTGCAACGCCACCAGGTCCGGGTCCAGCTCCGCCAGCACCTCGGCGATCCGCTCGGTCCCCACCCGGCCGTCCAGGGTTCGGCAGCCGTGGATGTTGTAGGTCGCCACCCGCAACGCGTCCGATGGCCGCTCCTCGCTCGACCGGTCCCGGCCCGTCCGGGCGGCGTGATGGGCGGGTCCATCGATGGCGGACGGCGAGGTTCGATTCGCCGCGCCAACCCGCTCCCGGCCGATTCGCTCTTGAAGAACCCGGCGCAGATCCAGCGGGCGCACCGGTTCCGCTTCCGGATCCAAAGCCCGGGGAAAAAGGATGAATCCCCGGCTTTCCTCCGCGCCCGGTCCGCCGTGAGCCCCGTTTTCCACCGGGAAGGTCAAAGGTCGTCCCGTCGGCCGCCAGCCCGAGATGACCAGGTCTCCGGCGTCCGGATGATCGCAAAGGGCGGCCAGGTCGGCGGCGACCAGGTCCCGGAGCGGGTGGTCGGCCCCCAGCACCTGTTCCGCTTCTTCTTTAAGGGAGAAGACGCCGGCGGGCGTGACGGCGCGGGCCGTTTCCCCGTCGCGAAAGAGGACCAGGGGGATTTCCGCCGCCTTCACCAGGGCCCGCCCGGCCGCCTCCAAATCCCCGCGGAATTCCGGACGAATGGCGGAACCGCCTTCCGTTCCCTCGCCCGGCAGGTAGACGTGACCCAACGGCCCGATGGCCGAAACCATGATTCGCTCGATGCCGTCCCGGGGCGCGGGGTCGGATTCGGCATCGCCGTCCCCCCGGAGGAGGCTTCCGGCTCGGCGTCGGCGGTATTCGGGACCGGCGGCTTCCCCGTCGCCGGCGTCTTTCGGCGATTTGCCCCCGCCAAGGACGCGCCCCGCGGCGTCGGCCACCGACTCTCCCCGGTTTCTCCGATAGCTTTCCACGTCTTCCTGCCCGTGGTCGGAGTAGATGACCACCCGGTAATCCCGAAAGGGCGATCGTTCGGCCGATCGGACGATGTCCTGGATGGCGCCGTCGATGCCCTTGAGGCTCCAATGGGCGAAGGCGGAGCTGGGACCCCGCCGGTGGGCCTGCTCGTCGTAGCCGATAAAATTGGCGTGAATCAGCGGAATGCCGCGAATCAGGTCGTTTTTGACCCGGAAGCGCACCAGCTCCCGCAGGCCGATGCAGACCGCCACCCGCATGGGGATGAATTTCAGTTCGCCGAAAAACGACCGCCGTGCGAAAATGCCTTGGACCGCGTCGTAGATTGCCAGGCCGATTTCCACCAGCAGGTACCCGGCCAGCCGCAACACCGTGGTGGCGTGCAGCAGGAGAATCAAAATTGTCTTGACCGGATTGACCACTCGCCAAAAGGACTCCAGCTCCAGGGTCTGGGTGCAATAGCGGGCCTCGGAGGAGCCCCCGGTGAGGATGTCGCCGTAGGCGGCGCCTTCGGCCAAAAGCGGTTCTTTTCCGTTCCGGGCGAGGTCGGCCGCCAGCCGGTCCACGTCCAGGGGATTCATCAACCGCACGGGACGGCCGTCCGCCCGCCGGACGTAACCGAAGGCGGGCACGGCCTGACGCACTCCGAAAAAGAGTTCGGACTGCACCGCCGGCGTGGTGGAGGGCATCCCGGGGTAGAACGTCCGGAGAACGGTTTCTTCGGATTGAACGCGGGCGCGCAGGAACGGCATCCGTCCGTTTCGGAGAGCCGCCTCCAATTGCGACCGGCCGAGCCCGTCGATTTGGATCGCCACCGCTCCCGGACGGCCGCTTTCCTCGGCGGGGCGGAGATTGTTCAGCAGCCGGGCCGTCAGGTGGCTTCGACCGAAGCGTCGCCGCAGGCGATCCCAGGCCGCGGACAGGCGAACCAGCATTCTAATCTTCCCCGGTCCAAACCGCATGGGCGGCGGCCGACGCCTTTTGGGAAATGAGTTCCCATTCCACCCGCACCGCCCGCAACAGTTCGTCCCACCCCGCGAAAGCGGTTTCCACCGGCCCCCAGGAAGTATGTTCCCGCTTGAGCTGGGCGTACACCTCGGTCAGCCGCTCGGCGCACCGTTCCCGGGAGAGATCGCCGGCCGTTTTTTGGGCGGCGAAGGCCATCCGGCCGCGTTCCTCGGGATCGTCCAGCAGTTCCAGGACCGCCCGGCCGAATTCTTCCGTGTCGGCCTTGGCCGCCAGCAAACGACCGTTTTCGCGGTCGGTCACCACTTCTCGGGCCCCGGGGGCGTCCAGGGCCACCACCGGTTTCCCCGCGGCCATGGCTTCCACCAGGACCATGCCCTGGGTTTCGGACAAGGAGGCGAAGGCGAACAGGTCCATGGCCGCATAGGCGTCCGCCAGGTTCCGTCCGGTTTGGCGGCCGGCCAGGATCAATCGGTCGGCGCATCCGACTTCCTCGAAAATTTCCGCCATCGCCTCCGCGCTGGGACCTTCGCCCACCACCAGAAAGTGGGCGTCGGGCCGGTCGGACAAGGGCCGGGCCACGGCACGGGCCAGGTATTCCAGGTTTTTTTCCGGCGCCAGCCGTCCCAGATGGCCCACCACCGGCGCGTCGGCGGGCAGTCCGTTGGCCTTCCGAAACCGATCGCCGTCGCCTTTTTCGAAAAAGGCGATGTCCACCCCGGTGGGGATTTCGGTCACCGGCCTTTTCACCCCGCGCCGGGCGAGCAGGCGGGCGATGGACCGGCTGGGCGCCACCACCCGATGGCAGAGGTTGGCGTATTCGGTGGACAGGTGAATGGCGAAACGTTGCATCCGATCGGAGTCGGAGCCCACGTAATGGGTGTAGTCCTCGTAGCGGGTATGATGGGTAAACACCAGCGGCAACCGCCGCCGGTGGGCCGCCCGCATGGCCGCGTCCCCCAGCAGGAAGGGGTGATGGCTGTGGATGATGTCCGGCTCCATTTCGTCGATGGCCTCGTCGATGAGAAAGGGCAGGGGAATGCGGACCGAAAAATCGCTTCCATTGAAATTCTGAATGGCCGGGACCCGCAGCACCTCTTCCGAGTTCTCTTCCAGCGATTCGGTACCGGGAAAGGTGGGGGCGACGATCATGACCCGATGGCCTTTGGCCCGCAGATCTTCCGCGAAAAAGTGGACCGAACGGGCCACGCCCCCCACGTGGGGCCGGTAGGTGTTGGTGAACATGCAGATTTTCATGCGGTTTCCTTCTGGATGGTCATTGTTTCCGAGGGGGATTCCCCCGCCATCCGGGTTGCGGGGAAGCCGGGAACCGACACGACGATGGGGCCGCTTCGCCGGCCGTCCGGCGGCGCGCTCCGGTCCAGCCGCGCCTGGAGGGCGTCCCCGTCGGAAACGAATTCCACCGACACCGTGCCCAAAATTGTGGGGGTGGGCCCGAAGGACAGCGGCGATCCCGACGCCAGCCAATCCGGCGCGACGCCCGCCCCCAGCACCAGGCCGTCGCCCTCCTCCCGAACAAAGAGGCTTCGCATCATCATCAGCCATTCGGCGGCGGCCCATCCGTGCTGGCCGTCGCCCATGCAGCCGCCGCCGGTGATGGGGTGGACCGCTTCGGGCCACTGTCCGGTGGGGGAGGCCAGCTCGGCGACCCGGTCCACCAGGGCCCGCCACCGGTCGTCCCCGGCCCGCAGAAGGGTCTGGGCGATATCCAGGGTGAGGTAGGCGTTGATGCCGGAATGGATCATGTCCTGGAAGAAGGCCCCCCGGTGAAAACAGTGGGCCATCAGGAATTCCGCCGTGGCCATCATCCGGGATTCGCCCGGCGGGGTCAGCCGAAGGGGATAGTCGGCCACCAGGGAGCCCACCGCGCCCGCGTCCATCCGGCGGTAGGGGGCGGCGGGGAAGCCGCCCCGCCGCATGTCGTCGGGGATGGCGGAAACGCTGGCCTCGATGGCGGCTTGAAAATCCTCGGCCTCGTCGGCGTAGCGTTTTCCGGCGGCCGCCTCGCCAAACCGGGTTAGCAGGCGTCCCGCCGCCCGAAGCCCGGCCACGCCCCAGAAGTCGTCCCAAAAGTAAAAATCGTTGGGTCCCAAATGTTCCGCGCTGAATCCCGCCGGAAACAGCCCGCCGTGCCGGTCTCCCCGCTTGCGGGGGAGCCGTTTTTTAACGATCCAGGCCGCGCCCCGGTCCAACGTCGCCAGCCAGTCGGCGGAAGGCGGCCGGCCGGTCAGCCGCTGGAACCGGTCCAGAATCCACAGAACCTGCCCGTTGCTGTCCCATTCCCCCTCCTGGGACTGGAAGTAGCCGTTCCACTTTTGCCGGGGCGGAAAGGTCTCCAAAATCCGATGGGACCGGTCGGTCAGGTTGACGCCCAGCAGGGCGTGGATCATCAGGCAGGCGTCCCGAAACCAGAACCGCCGGTAGGTGTAGGGCCCCGGCACCGCGTCGTCGGCGGTCAGCAGACAAAGGGTGCGCAACGCCGCGTCGTAGAGAAACTGGTGCCGGTCGTCGGGAATCCGCAACCGGGCCGCGTCGGCCAGGGTTTCGTCCCATGCGGTTTCCGAAGAGCGGATCGCGGCGAGGGGCGACGGCTTCCCGTTTCCGGCGGCGCGGAGGTCGGTTTCGTCGCCCAGGGGAACCGCGAACCCCACCGGGCCGGATTCCACCGGGAACATGGCCGCCGCGGTGGCCATGCCGACCCGGCAGTTCGCGCCGCCCCCGTCTCCGTTCCCGCCGAGCCGGTTGACCACGTCGCCTTCCGCATAGGTGGAAAACAGGGTTCGAACCGGGGCTTCGCTTATCCGGATGGGGTCTTCCCCGTTGATCCGGAGGCCGTGGCCCGAGGCCACCGTCTCGATCCGCTCGATGAACTGGATGCCCTCGGGATTGTAAGGACGCGGCGCGGCCACCAGCCAGGCGGGCCGATCCGCCGCCGCATGGGCGTGAATGTGCAGGCGGGGCGCGCCTTCCCGAATCCGAACGTCCACTCGGGTTTCCAGGGACAGGCCGTTTTCCGCCACCCGAGTGATCACGGCGGGGTTTGGCCGCCATCGCCATTCCTGCTCGGCCGTTTCGAGGCGGGAGGGAATCAATTGCGCGCCGTCCTCCGCCACGATCCAGAAATCCAGGGACCAGCCGTCGAAATGGGGCGTGATCAGGCCTCGGGGATCGACGATGGGATACAGCGGCAGATCGGGGTGCCCCACCGCCGTCCAGTTGCGGTGGGTCAGGTTGACGTGGCTGAAGGAAAAAGCCCGGGGGATGAAGGAGGGGCTGTCCGGATTGAACTGGCGTTCCACCCAGTAGGGCCAGACCCAGTCCAGATTGTGCTGAATGGCCTTGGTGTTGATGAGGCCCCGGGCGTGGAAGGCGATGCCGGCGCGGAGCAGCTCGATGGGTTCCTGCACTTCCGAAGGCTGGGAGAACTGGCGCATGCGGGCCATGATGCGCAGGGGATCGATGACGCCGTAGGCCCGGGCGGCACGTTTAATGAGGAGTTTCCAAGGTAGCCATTGTTTCATCGTTCGCATGTGCGCCTTTCCGTTTTCTGTCGAAAATCGAGTCCCAATCGTAGGGGCCGGCGCGTGGCGGAGATATACGGAAAACCGTGTAATTTTTTCGAAGCAAGGGTGTATTCGGTCAAGCGGGGTCCGGCTTCCATCGGCCCGGCGGCTTGGAATCCGTTCCGGAAAATGGTACGAGAAATCTCATCGGCCAAAATTTGCGTGGATCCAAGAAAGAGGGAGGAGGTTCGCCATGGCCCGCGCCGCCAATATCCCGGGAACCGGCACGGAACCAGAACCGCCGACCGTCGAGGAGCTTCGCCGCTTTGCGCGTTTGTTTCGAGGGCGGCGGGACGTGGTGGCCCGTTTCTGGCGCTCCCCGGCCACCGGCCGCGAAGGGTTTTCGCCCGTCTGCGGAAACGAGTGGGGACCTTCCTGCCGGAAGGGGGGAACCATGGCCAACGCCTGCCGGGGCTGCGCCCACCACGCGCCGGTCCCCCTGGGACGGGCCTTGCTGGAAGACCATGTTCGGGGACGACATCTGCTGGGGATTTACCCGCTGCTTCCCGACGGGACCTGCCGGTTTCTGGCCGCCGATTTCGACGGCGGCGCGTCCGGGCTTCGCCCCTTCGACGAAGCCCGGGCCCTGGCGGAGGTTTGCGCGGTGCTGGAACTGCCGGTTCTGCTGTTTCGCTCCCGGTCCGGCCGGGGCTGCCACGCCTATCTGTTTTTCGACGGCCCCGTGTCCGCCCGGTTGGCCCGCCGCTTGGGCCTGGGCTTGCTGGAGGAGGCCGGAATCCCCGAAAGCGGCGGGGCCTTCGACCGCTTTTTTCCAGCACAGGATCGGGCCGGCGGGCGGGGACTGGGCAGCCTCATCGCGTTGCCTTTTTGGGGGGCGGCGGTCCGTCGCGGCCACACGCTTCCGCTGGACCCGGAGGCCGGTTTCCTTTTGCCCCATGCCGCCCCCTGGGCCGCGCTGGCGCGCCATTCCCCCGTTCCGGCGGGTCGGGTGACCGAGCTGCTGAAGGCGTGGCGAATCCTTCCCCCTCCAGAGCGGACCGGACGGTCCTTTTGGACTTCGGGGGATTCCACCGGCGTCGCCGGCGCCCTCCCATCCGAATCTCGATCCCGCGCGTTCCGCCAAAATCCCTTCCAATCGCAGGGGTTTCCGACCGCCGCCTGGCCCGTCCCGGAGTTCGAGCGGATCGCGGCCCGCTGTCCCTTTATCGCCCATTGCCGCGACGACGCGGCCGCGCTTTCCGAGCCGGACTGGTACGTCCTGCTCACCATCTCGGCCCGCTGCCGGGACGGCCGACGGCTGGCCCATCGCCTCTCCGCGCCCTACCCCCGGTACCGGTTTTCCGAAACCGAGGCCAAGATCGAGCGGGCCCTGACCTGCACGGGTCCCTATCGCTGCACGACCATCGCCCGGATCAACGGCCGTTTTTGCCAAACCTGTCCTCGCCGCGGCCGGATTTCCAGCCCCATTCGGCTGGGATACGGTTCTCCGTCCGACGGCTTTTCCGCCGGAGAGCCGCTTCCGGTCTACGCGCCTTCGACCCCCGGGAAAACTCGCGGGGAGGTTGGGGACGCCCATCCCATCCTTGAATCCGGCCGCCGGAATATGATACTCCCGCTTTTGCCGGGATCGTTTTCCGCCGGCATGGCCGTGCCGGGGTACGGACGCCGGTCGGCGGCCAAGGCGGATTTTCCCGGAAGCGACGGGGGCTGATCCCCGCCGCATTGCCCGCCACTTTCTGCGAAAAGAGTCCCATGTCCGGAGAAGAAGCCCTTGCCAAACGGATCAAGCGCCATCTGACGGGCCGGGTCCGGACCTTTTTCGCGGCCACCGCCCCGGGGCTGGAAAAGCTCTGCTTCGACGAACTGACCGCCCCCCCGCTGTCCATCAAACACGCCCGGGCCATCGCCGGGGGCGTGGAATTTCGCGGCCGGCTGACCGACGCCTGGCTCGCCAACCTCCATCTGCGCACCGCCAACCGGGTCTTGATGCGGATCACCGAATTCCGGGCCCGGGGATTTCCCGAGCTGGAGCGCCGCCTCTCCGAAATCCCCTGGGAACTGTACCTCTGCCCTGGAACGCCCCCCGAAATGAGCGTGTCGGTCACCCGGTCCCGGCTGTACCACAAGGGCGCGGTGGCGGAACGGTTCGCCGTCGGCATCGGCAAGCGCTTCCAGGCCTTGGGCGGCGGCGTCCCGTCCGGCCCGGCCGGGGAGATTTCCCAGCGGCTGTTCATCCGGGCCTTGGAAGATCGGTTCACCGTTTCCATCGACAGCAGCGGCGAGCTGCTGCACAAGCGCGGCTGGAAGCCGGACGTGGGGCGCGCCCCGATGCGGGAAACCCTGGCCGCCGCCGCCCTGGTCCTGGCCGGGTACGACGGCCGGGAACCGCTGATCGATCCCATGTGCGGGGCCGGCACCTTTTCCCTGGAGGCGGCGCTGATGGCGTCGGCGACGCCGCCCGGGCTGCGCCGGGATTTCGCCTTCATGGGCTGGCCCTCCTTTCGTCCCCGCCGCTGGGGTCATCTGCGCCGGGAAGCCGCGGACCGGAGCCTGCCCCATCCCCCCGCGCCGTCCATCCATGCCTCCGACCGGACCCCCGAGGCCGCGGAGGCGTTGCAAACGGCGGTGGAAACGGCGGGCCTGGCCGATTTCGTTCGGGTGACCCGGCGGGATTTTTTTCACATCAAGCCCGAGGAAGTCGCCGACGGGCCGGGGCTTGTGGTCTTGAATCCGCCCTACGGCGTCCGGATGGGGAGCCGAGTGGAAAGCCAGGCGCTGTTTGAAGCCATCTGCGAACATCTGGGATCTCGCTTTCGGGGATGGCGTTTCGCCATGATCGCGCCGGGCCGGGAAATCGCCCGGAATCTGCCGTTTCCGGCCGAACGTCATCCGCTGTTCCACGGCGGACTTCGGCTGGCCCTGCTCATCGGCCGGGTGTAGCCCCGGGCCGCCCCTCCTCCTCGTCCGCGGACCGACCTCATCGTAAATTCCGTTCAGAACTTGAGAGTTGTCTCAGGATTTGGCGTTGATTTTTCCGCCGACTGTCATATAAAGGGGGCGACGGGACGGGCTCGGGACCCTCCGGGGACTTTCTCCGAAGGGTCCGCCGGGCTCGATTTCTGTTGAATCCTCCGCCGACCTTGCGGCTTGTCCGGCGACATCTCCACTTCCCCAACCGGCTCCCCGAACGCAACCGGAGGCGACATGGCCTTTTTTCGCGCGGTGTGCCGCTGGATCGACGCCCTGAACACCTGGGTCGGCCGCGGCGTTTCCTGGGTGACCTTTCTCGTGGTGGTCGTGGTTTTTGTGGACGTGGTCATGCGCTACGCCTTCAAGGCCAGTTTCGTGTTCGTGCAGGAGCTGGAGTGGCACCTGTTCGCCTTCATCTTTTTGATGGGGGCCGGGAACACCCTGCTCAAGGACGGCCATGTCCGCGTCGATATTTTCTACCAGCGACTCGGCCCCAAGGCCCAAGCCTGGGTCAACCTGATCGGGGTAATCTTTTTTTTGATCCCGGGCTGCTATCTCATCATTTCCACATCGCTCAATTTCGTCTCCAACGCCTTCGCCGTGATGGAAGGCTCCCCCGACCCCGGTGGGATTCCCTATCGATGGGTGATCAAGTCGACCATTCCGGCCGGATTCGTCCTTGTCCTCCTCCAGGGCATTTCCCTGGGCATTAAAAGCGGCTTCACCATCCTGGGCCGGGAGACCGAACTGGGCCTGCCCCCGGCCGGAACCACGTCCCGCGGCCATGCCGACCCACCGGCCCCCGATCTCCCTAAAACCGACCTCCCCCGGCCCGACGATTCCTCCAGGCAAGCATCCGACCCCACCGCCGATTCTTCGTCCGATCCTTCGTCCGATTCCACCCCGTCGTCCGATTCCGAGGAGGATTGACCCATGGAATACCTGCCCGCCTGGATGTTTCTGGCTCTGACGATCCTCCTGATGGCCGGATTTCCGGTCACGTTTACCCTGCTGGGCACTTCCCTGGTTTTCGGGCTCGTCGGATTCGGCTGGGGCTTTTTCAATCTTCTGCCGCTGCGCATCTGGGGCGTCATGGGCAACGTCACCCTGTTGGCGGTGCCGCTGTTCGTCTTCATGGGCGTCATGTTGGAGCGTTCCGGCCTGGCCGAGGAGCTGCTGGACACCATGGGCCTGCTATTCGGCCGGATCAAGGGCGGACTGGCCATATCCGTCGTGGTGGTGGGGGCCTTGCTGGGCGCGTCCACCGGCATCGTGGGCGCCACGGTGGTGACCATGGGCCTGCTGGCGGTGCCCACCATGCTGAAGTGGGGCTACCAAAAGGAGTTGGCCACCGGCACCGTTTCCGCCTCCGGCACCCTGGGGCAGATCATCCCGCCCAGCATCGTGTTGGTGCTCATCGGCGACATCGTGGGCGTGCCGGTGGGGGATCTCTTCATGGGCGCGGTTCTGCCGGGCGTCTTGCTGGTGGGATTGTACATCCTCTACATCCTGATCGCGGCGTTCCTTCGGCCGGAAAACGCGCCGGCCGTGCCCCGGGAGAGCCTGGAGGGGCTGACCTTGGGAATTTTGTTTCGCCGGGTCATGCGGGCGCTGTTCCCGCCGCTGTTTTTGATAGTGGCGGTGCTGGGCTCCATTTTCGCCGGCGTGGCCTCGCCCACCGAGGCGGCGGCGGTGGGGGCGGTGGGCGCGACTTTCCTTACTGTGGCCAACCGGAAGTTTTCGCTGAAAATCCTCCAGGAGGTCATGGACGCCACCATGCAGCTCACCTGCATGGTCTTCATCATTCTGGTGGGCGCGGCCGCTTTCGGCCTGGTGTTTCGCGGGCTGGGCGGCGACGAAATCGTCCGGGCCTTTTTGGGGGGCATCGCCGAGGAGCACAGCCGTTACGTGGTGCTGGCCATCGTGATGGGCATGATCTTTTTCATCGGCTTTTTTCTGGACTTCATCGAGATCACCTTCATCCACGTGCCGGTGCTGGCCCCCATCATGTTGGAATTCGGCTTCGACCCGGTCTGGTTCTGCATCCTGATCGCGGTGAACCTCCAGACCTCCTTCATGACCCCGCCGTTCGGCTTTTCCCTGTTCTACCTGAAGGCGGTGACGCCGCCGGAGATCACCACCGGCCACATCTACCGAGGCATCATTCCCTTCGTGTTCTTTCAGCTCGTCGGTCTGCTCATCGTGGCTTTTTTTCCGAAATTGGCGACTTGGCTGCCCGGAGTGGTATTCGGCGGGTAGCGCTTCCGTCCGCCGGTCATGTCCGCGTTTTCGCAACGTCAACGAAAGGGAGGATGTTCCATGAAACGACGAGATTTTCTGAAGAAGACCGGAACGGCCGCCGCTGCGGCGGTCGCCAGTTCCGCCATCGCCGCCCCGGCCGTCATCGCCCAGAAGAAATACAACTGGAAGATGGTGACCACCTGGCCGCCCGGCCTGCCGGTGCTCCAGACCGGCGCGGATCGTTTCGCCCGGCGGCTCAAGGAGGCCACCGACGGCCGGATCACCGTGCAGGTGTTCGCGGGCGGCGAGCTGGTGCCGGCCTTGGGCGTGTTCGACGCGGTGAGCCAGGGCACCGTGGAGTGCGGCAGCGGCGCCTCCTACTACTGGGCGGGCAAGGCGCCGGCGGGCCAATGGTTTTCATCGGTTCCCTTTGGTCTGAACGCCCAGGGCATCAACGCCTGGTTTTACAGCGGCGGCGGGCTGGAACTGTGGGAAGAGGTTTATGCGCCCTTCAACGTGATTCCCCGGCCCCAGGGCAACACCGGCGTGCAGATGGGCGGCTGGTTCCGCAAGGAAATGAAGACCATCGAGGACTTCAAGGGGCTGAAAATGCGCATTCCGGGCCTGGGCGGAAAGGTGATCGCCAAGGCCGGCGGCACCGTGGTCCTCTTGCCCGGCGGCGAGATTTTCACCTCTCTGGAGCGGGGCGTGATCGACGCCACCGAGTGGGTGGGACCCATGCACGATCTGCGGATGGGCTTTTACAAGGCGGCCGATTACTACTACTATCCGGGCTGGCACGAGCCGGGCACCTGCCTGGAGGTCATCTTCAACAAGAAGGCCTACGAGTCGTTGCCCAAGGACCTCCAGGCCGTCGTGGACGCCGTGGCCATGGAGACCAACATCTGGAGCCTGTCGGAGTTCGAAGCCGGCAACGGCGCGGCCCTCCAGACGCTGATTTCCGAATACAACGTCAACCTGGTCCGCTTTCCGGAGCCGGTTTTGAACGATTTGCGGAAGCTGGCCAAGGAGACGCTGGAGGAGGAGGCCGACAAGGATCCGATGTCCCGGAAGGTCCACGAAGCGTTCAAGAAGTTCAAGGAGCGGGTGGGCGTCTGGGGCTCGGTGTCCGAACGGGCCTACTACGACCTCATCGCCGACCATTATTCCCTCAAGGCCGAATAGAAGCGTCTTCCCTCCATCCCGACGGCTCCCGCGTTTCGGCACGGGGGCCGTTTTTGTCGGTGCGCCCGGCATGGGCGATCTTTTGGAGGCGCGGGTCCTCTTCCGGCCGGACAGGGGGAACGGATGGCGCCTTGGACCGCGACCCACCCGTTTGGCTTGGAATGGTTTGGGAACGGTGCGGGGCGTTGGAGGCAAAAAAACCCCGACCCTGAGGGCCGGGGTGGATTTCATGGGAGATGGTCCCTTGAAATCGTTCCTTGCGGAAGGATTTCGGAGGATTAATCCTCGTACTTGAATGAAAGGTTCACCCGGGCGCGATAGGCGGTAATGCGACCGTTTTCCACCTTCATGTCGAGCTTGTTGACCTCCGCGATGCGAAGGTTCTTGAGCGACTTGCCGGCGGCTTCCACCGCGCGGGCCGCGGCTTCCTCCCAGGAGTTGGGGCTGGATCCGACCAGTTCGATGACTTTGTAAACGCTTTCGCTCATGGGGTGGCTCCTTTCGGGGAAAGGTTCCTGAAGGATGCGGGCTTCGGCCGAAGCCCGAAAATGAATTTTCACCGTAGGATAATTGGCGTTTTTTGAAATAAATGAAATCGTGCATTTTTTGGCCGGAAATACCCCATGCAGTTCTCGCGGCAAAACCGGCGCGGGCGTCGGCCGCTCCGCATTTCTGGTTGACGGCGACGGAAAAATCCGGAATGTTGGGTACAAGATCGCCCCGAAAAACACGATCCCGGAGGCGATGAAGGCGCTGAAAGGATGACCTCCTCTCTCGGTAGACTCTCGTCGATCCGGGAGGGTTTCCGTGCAGACCCAGTCAATGCAAATTTTTAGGAATCGGGAGTTCCCGCCATGGAATGGAGCCAGGTTCTCCAGGACAAGTCCCTCGCCGATCTTCCCTACAAGATCGAGTTGAACGAATGGGGCAAGATTGAGATGAGTCCAGCGTCAAATCTCCACGGAATTTTGCAATCTCGCATTGTTTCCCTGATGAATGAAAGGATGCCGGGCGGGGAGGCGTTTGTTGAATGCAGCGTTCTCACCTCGAAAAACGTGAAAGTGGCCGATGTGGCGTGGGGGAGCCCCGCCTTTTTTGAGGCCAACGGATTCGAGACGCCCTACAAGGTCGCGCCGGAAATTTGCGTGGAGGTTGTCTCTCCGAGCAACTCCGCCGAAGAATTGATGATAAAAAAGGCGCTCTATTTCCAAAAGGGCGCACGGGAGTTCTGGATTTGCGGGGAGGACGGTCGGATGAAATTTTTTTCTGTGGCTGGAGAAATTGAGGCGTCGGCCCTGTGTCCGGGTTTCCCGCCGAACATTCCGACGGGCCAAGCCGTGGCGTAATCGGACGGAAGCCGTTTGATTCGCAGGGATTCCATTTTCAAAGGCCATTGGAATTTTTGGCGAGGAGTCGATGTGGAAGTCCCAAAACTGAAAACCGTGGCGGATTTGCTTGAATCCGACGACGAACGGGTGGAGCTGATCGACGGCGAAATCGTCCAGCGGCCCATGGCACGGTCGGAGCACGCCCTGATCCAGTCCGGTTTGTCCGACGAAATCCTGCCGTTCAAGCGGAAATCCGGCGGCGGCTGGTGGATCATGACCGAAATCAGCGTCCGCTACGGCGAACACCAATGCCCCGCACACGATCTCGCCGGCTGGCGAAAGGAACGGGCGCCGGACCGGCCGAGCGGCCTGATGGACATGGTTCCGGATTGGGTGTGCGAAATCACCTCGCCGGGCCACGAGCGAAAGGATTTATTCCACAATTTCCTGCTTCTTCAGCAACATCGCGTTCCCTTTTACTGGGTTGTTTGCCCCGAAGAGAAAACGCTGATCGCCTGCCGTCTGGCGGACGAATCCTACAAGGTCATCTTTTCCGTCGCCTGCAAAAAGTTCGAGGATTGCCAGCGACTCCGAATCCCGCCTTTCGAAGCGGTGCAGATCGATCTGGCCTATATCTTCGGCCGGGAAAGCTGATTTCAGGGTTCCCTTTTGCGCAAACAAAAAAGGCGGTCCCGGCTCGGGACCGCCTTTCGCATTTCATGGTTGGAATCCGGTTTTACCGAATCCGAAACGTCACCTCTCCGCCTTCCACGTCGGCCACCACCTCGCTGCCGTCCGGAACGTTCCCTTTCAGGATTTCCATGGACAGCGGGTTTTCCAGGTATTTCTGGATGGCCCGCTTCAGCGGACGGGCGCCGTAGACCCGGTCGTAGCCTTTTTCGGCCAGCAACTCCCGGGCCGCCGGGGACAGCTCCAATTGGATCTTCCGGTCGTCCAGCCGGTCTTGCAGCCGCCGGAGCTGGATGTCCACGATCCGGCCGAGCTGGTCCGGGCTCAGGTTCTGGAAGATGATCGTCTCGTCCACCCGGTTTAAAAACTCCGGCTTGAACGTGGCCCGAAGCGTGTCTCGAACCCGCCGCTCCATCTCCTCCCGGTCCGTTTCGCCCAGCTCCAGGATGAACTGGCTGCCCACGTTGGAGGTCATGATCACCAGCGTGTTGCGGAAATCCACCGTCCGTCCGTGGCCGTCGGTCATGCGGCCGTCGTCCAGAATCTGGAGCAGCACGTTGAACACGTCCGGATGGGCTTTCTCGATCTCGTCGAAGAGGATCACCGAGTAGGGCCGCCGACGGATCGCCTCGGTCAGATGGCCGCCCTCCTCGTAGCCCACGTATCCCGGAGGGGCGCCGATGAGCCGGGCCACCGCGTGTTTTTCCATGTACTCGGACATGTCCACGCGGACCATGGCGTTTTCGTCGTCGAACATGAACGCCGCCAGCGCCTTGGCCAGCTCGGTTTTGCCCACGCCGGTGGGCCCCATGAAGATGAACGAGCCAATGGGTCGGTTGGGGTCCTGAAGACCGGACCGGGCCCGGCGCACGGCGTTGGCCACCGCCACGATGGCCTCGCGCTGGCCGACCACCCGTTCCTGAAGGCGCTCCTCGGTGTGGACCAGCTTCTCCCGCTCGCCTTCCAGCAGCTTGCTCACCGGAATGCCGGTCCAGCGGGAAATCACTTCGGCGATGTCCTCCTCGTCCACTTCCTCCTTCAGCATTTTCCGGTCGGCCTGCATTTCGGCCAGCTTCTGGTTGGCCTCCTCCAGACGCCGTTTCAGCTCGTTGGCCCGGCCGTAGCGCAATTCCGCCACCTTGGCGTAGTCGCCCTGGCGTTCCGCCTTCTGCTCCTCGATGCCCAGTTGCTCCAGCTCCTCCTTCACCCGCTGGATGTTCTGGATCATCTCCTTTTCGTTCTGCCAGTGGGCCTTCATTTCCCGCAACTCGCCGTTCAGCTCCGCCAACTCGCCCTCGATTTTGTCCAACCGTTCCCGGGAGGCCGGGTCCTTCTCCTTTTTCAGCGCCTCCCGCTCGATCTCCATCTGGGTGATGCGCCGCTGGATTTCGTCGATCTCCTGGGGCATGGAGTCGATCTCGATGCGCAGCTTGCTGGCGCATTCGTCGATGAGGTCGATGGCCTTGTCCGGCAGGAACCGGTCGGTGATGTACCGGTTGGACAGCGTGGCCGCCCCCACGATGGCCGAGTCCATGATCCGGACCCCGTGGTGAACCTCGTATTTTTCCTTGAGGCCCCGAAGAATCGAGATCGTGTCGGTCACCGATGGCTCGCCCACGAAAACCGGCTGGAACCGCCGCTCCAGGGCCGCGTCCTTTTCGATGTATTTCCGGTACTCCTTCAGCGTCGTGGCGCCCACGCAGCGCAGGGTGCCCCGGGCCAGGGCCGGCTTCAGCATGTTGGAGGCGTCCATGGCCCCTTCGGCCGCGCCCGCGCCCACCAGGGTGTGCAGCTCGTCGATGAAGAGAATAACCTCGCCCTCGGCCCGCTCCACCTCCTTGAGCACCGCCTTGAGCCGGTCCTCGAATTCGCCGCGATACTTCGCCCCGGCGATGAGGGCGCCCATGTCCAGGGCCACCAGCCGCCGGTTTTTCAGGCTTTCGGAGACGTCGCCGGCCACGATGCGCTGGGCCAGCCCCTCCACGATGGCGGTCTTGCCCACGCCGGGCTCGCCGATGAGCACCGGGTTGTTTTTGGTTCGTCGGGACAGCACCTGGACGATCCGCCGAATTTCCTCGTCCCGGCCGATGACCGGGTCCAGCTTGCCCAGCCGGGCCAAATCGGTCAGGTCGCGGCTGTATTTGTCCAGGGCCTGGTATTTTTCCTCCGGGTTCTGGTCGGTAATCGTCTGCCCGCCCCGGATTTCCATCAGCACGCGGAGAATGTTGTCCCGGGTGACGCCGTGGCGTTTCAGCGCGTTGGCCGCCTCGCCGCCTTTTTCCTCGGCGATGGCCAGAAAGATATGCTCCAGGCTGACGTACTGGTCCTTCATGTGGGACGCTTCGTTGAAGGCCGCGTCCAGCACGGCTTTCCCTCGCCGGGACAGATACGCGTCGCCCGTCGCGCCGCTGACCTTGGGCAACTTGTCGATGGCCATGGCGATTTCCTGCACGATGGCGTTGGGCGACACGCCCAGCTTCCGCAACATGGACCGGCCGATGCCCTCGGTTTCCGCCAGCATGGCGCCCAGCAGATGTTCCGGCTCGATCTGCTGGTTGGAATGCTCGGACGCCAAGGATTGGGCGTTTTGCAACAGTTCCTGGGATTTTATGGTGAATTTGTCAAATCGCATGGGATAATCCACTCCTTATTTGAATTTCAGGGATTTGACGAGTAATGTAAGCACCGGAAATTGGTTGTCAATTTTGCAATTAAGCAATATTCAAGCCAATATTAAGTTTCGCAGGGGAAAACGGAACCGCGGGCCAGATTTTCAAATCGTCAAGATAAATCCATTTGGAGGAAAATCATCCCAACGAAGGGAGATCGCGGCGGCGAAAAAAGGGGCGGGAGGCGTTCGATTTCAGGGGCGCCGGCGAAAAAGCGCGGCGGAGGGGGCGGGAAAAAATTTTTGGATGGGGCCGGGAATCGGGAAAAGAAGAATGGGCGGCTGCAAACCGGACCGACGCCGAATCGAAATCTGGCCGGGGAGAAGTTCCGTCCGGGGCAATCGATTCGAGCTATCGGTTGTTGCGCTTTTTCAGCGCCTGGGTTTTGAGCCGCTTGCTCAGGGCCGGTTGGGAAATGCCAAGCATGCGGGCGGCGATGGACTGGTTGCCGTTTGCCCGGCGCATGGCTTCGGCCACCAGCATTCGGGTCATTTCCTTGATGGTGGGCAATTCCTGGAAGCCGCGAAAGGGCGCCGCCTCGTCCAGATCGGCCACGGGCCGCGAAGCCGGGCGGCCGCCCCCGTTTTCCCGGTCCATGTGTTCCTTGAACACGTCCAGAGAAAGCACCTTGGCCCGGTGGCGGCTGACGGCGTCGTAAATCATGGACCGCAGCTCCCGCACGTTTCCGGGAAAGGTGTAGGTCTGAAGCAGGGTGTACAATTCCTTGGGCGGCGTGGGCTTGCGTTTGTTGAACTCCTGGGACGCCTCCACCAGAAAGTGGTCCACCAGGAGGGGAATGTCTTCGGTTCGTTCCCGGAGGGGCGGCAGGTGGACGTGGTGGGTTCGCAGGCGAAAATTGAGGTCTTTGCGGAAGTGCCCTTTGCGCTGCAAAATCCAGAGGTCCCGATTGGTGGCGGCCACGATGTGGGCGCGGCAATAGCGGGGCTGGTCCTCGCCCAGGGGCATGTACTCCCCGTTCTGCAGAAGCCGAAGGAGCTTGACCTGGGAGGGCTGGGGCAGATCGCCGATTTCGTCCAGAAAAAGGGTGCCCTCCGCGGCGGTTTCGATGAGCCCCTTTCGACTCCGGTCCGCTCCGGTAAAGGCGCCGCGGGCGTGGCCGAAGAGGGTGTCGGAGAACATCACGTCGTCCAGGCCGGCCACGTTCACCACCACCCATCGGCCCTTCACCTCGCTGACGGCGTGAATGGCCTGGGCGAACAGCTCCTTGCCGACGCCGGTTTCCCCGGTCAGCAAAATCGGCTGGCGGGAAAGGGCGATGGATTCCAGGTACTGAAAAATGGAATGCATCTCCCTGTTCTGGGTGATGATATGAGAAAAAGCCGGATGGGGTCGAGCGGTTCTGTTCATGGATTCCAATCCGTCTCGTTTTCTGGCGGGGCAGCGGGATGGTTTCATTCAATCTTCCTTTGTTCCCTTAAATCCGAATAAAAATCAAGTCATTTCTCATTGAGCCCGGCTCCGAATTTCAACGGGAACAGGCTTGACACTCTTCGGGTTGTTTCTATATGGTAGGGTGTTTTTTTTAAAGTTGGGAGGGAATATCCTTTTTTCGGATACATTCGGTTTCCGGGCCGAATTTCCGGCCCCGGGCGAGCCTTTCGATGGCGTTTTCGCTGGAAACCGTTGGAACGGGACCGTCCGGTTTCCGAAACCTGGCCGAAAGGTTGGCGGCCCGTCGAATTCAGAAAGTCCGGTATGAAGCCAAACACGCCGCCGCTGGAGCGCATCGCCGTGATCGTGGGGTCCGCGTTCGGCCTGGGGCTGTCGCCGATTTTGCCCGGCACCTGCGGGGCGCTTCTGGGCGTGGCCATCCACGTCGCGGTTGTGCTGGGGTTTCCGGCCCATCTCCATCTCATGCTGCTTACGCTGGCCTTTATGGCGGTCTGCGCCGCGAACCATGCGCTGACCGGCTGGGCCGAAGCCTACTGGAACGAGCCGGACCCGCGTCATTTCGTTTTGGACGAGGTCGCGGGGTATCTTTTCGTTCCGTTGCTGTTTCGGGAAGGCGAGCTTTGGAAGGTCGTGATCTGGGGCTTTGCGCTGTTCCGGATTTTCGACCTGTTCAAGCTCATTCCTCCGGCCCGGCTGATCGACCGGGAGGTTCACGGCCCCTGGGGCGTGCTGTTGGACGATCTCGTCAGCGCGGGGTACGCGGCGCTGATCATGTATTTCGTTTTTTGGTTCGGTCCCGACGGGCTTTTGGGGCCCTCCGTGCCCTGACGGCCTTGTTTTAATGGTTTCGAAGGCGACAAATCGAGGTTTTCGAACGGAAGGGGCAGGCCCCCGCGCCCAATTTTCCGTTCTTCGAGAGCGCAATTTATGCCGTCTCCAGGCATTCAATTCAATGCCGTTTACTTGGGGATTTCAAGGGGACAATCGAGCCGGATTGACCCGGGGCGCGCGCGATTCGCCCCTACCCGTTTCCCGCCAAATGAACGGTATTTCGTTTAACTCCGTTCCAAACACCGAAAGGCATCCCCATACATGTTCAGTTTTCGCGGACTCACCTCCGAAGCGGTCGCGGAATCCCGACGTCGTCACGGCGACAACAAGCTGACGCCCCAGGAAACGGAAACCTTCTGGGACAAGCTCATCGACAATTTCCGGGACCCCATGATTTTCATTCTGGTCGTGGCGCTGGGCGTCGTGGTGGCGCTGGCGCTGTTTGGATTCGCGGAATGGTACGAAGGGGTGGGCATCGCCGTGGCGGTGGCCCTGGCCACCCTGGTGGCCACCGCCTCGGAGTTCAAAAATGAACAGACCTTCCAGCAGCTTCAGGAAGAAGCCTCCCAGATCATCGTCAACGTGTTTCGGGACGGCGGCCTGCGACAGCTCGGCATCGACGAAGTGGTGGTGGGCGACGTCGTTCTGCTTCAGCCGGGAGACAAAATCCCCGCCGACGGCCGAATCCTCCAAGGTCGGGTCCGGGTCAACCAGGCGTCGCTGACGGGGGAGCCGGACGCGGTGGGCAAGTCCCCGGGAGAGGCCGATTTGGAACGGCTGGACGATCCCCGCGGCGTGTTCCGGGGCGCCATCGTGGAAGACGGCGAAGCGGTCATGGAAGTGGGCGTGGTGGGGGATCGCACCCACCTCGGCCGGCTTGCCGGGGCGTTGACCGCCGACGAGCGAATGGGGCCCCTGCGGGTGAAGCTGTCCAAGCTGGCCGACGGCATCGCGCTGTTCGGATACATCGCCGCGCCGCTCATCGCCGTCGCCTTCATGTACAAGGCCATTTATCTGGACCACGGCGGCGACATGGCGGCCATGGGCGCCTACATCGCCAACTGGCAGACCCTGCTCTACGACATCGTGACGGCCCTGATTCTCGCCGTCATCATCATCGTGGTGGCGGTTCCCGAGGGGCTGCCCATGATGATCGCCATCGTCCTGGCCCAGAACATGCGCAAGCTGCTCAAAACCAACGTCCTGGTCCGCCAGCTCCTGGGCGTGGAAACCTCCGGCAGCCTCAACCTGCTGTTTACCGACAAAACCGGAACCATTACCCGCGGGCATTTGGAAGCGGTCGGCTTTCTGACCCTGGCCGATGACGGCCAGGGATTGTCTCTCCGGGATTTTTCCCGGTTCGACGACATGCCGCCGGCCCTGGCCCGGCGGGTGGATTTGGCGCTGCGGGAAAACACCACCTCCGTGGTCAACTGCGAGGCAGAACGGGAGAATGAACGGATTCTCGGCGGCAACGCCACCGAGCGGGCCCTTCTTCAATTTATCCATGCCGACCGGCAGGCCTGCGTGGAGGAAAGCCAGGAAACGCTGACCCAGGTGGCGTTCAATTCGGCCCGGAAATTCTCGGCGGCCCGTGTCCGCCTTTCCGACGGCGAGGTGGTCACCTTCGTCAAGGGCGCGCCGGAGAATATTCTTTCCAACGCCGTCGCCCGCTACACCGGCGACGGGGAGATCGTCCCGTTGCGCGAGGACTGGCGCGAGGCCGTGACCAACGAAATCGATCGGCGGGCCAACGAGGGGTTCCGGCTTATCGGGCTGGCCACCACCGAGGCGGAGCTGGAGGAGGGCGCGAACGAGGCACCCCATGGACTGGCCTTGCTGGGCTTCGCGCTGATCCGCGACGAACTGCGGGAAGAGTCCCGGCCCGCGGTGGAGGAGCTTCAAGGCGCGGGCATCCAGGTGGTGATGCTGACCGGAGACCGGGCCGGCACCGCCCGCGCCATCGCCCGGGACGCCGGCCTGCTGACCGGGGAGGACGACCTGTTGCTCCGCTCCGAGGAGATGGCGGAAATCTCCGACGACGAACTTCGCGTCATGCTGCCCCGTCTCAAGGTGGTGTCCCGCTGCCGGCCGCAGGACAAGGTTCGGCTGGTCAAGGTGGCCCAGGAGGCCGGCATGGTGGTGGGCATGACCGGAGACGGCGTCAACGACAGCCCGGCCCTTTCCAACGCCGACATCGGTTTCGCCTTGGGCTCCGGCACCGAAGTGGCCAAGGAGGCCTCGGACATCGTGGTGCTGGACGACAACATCCAGTCCATCGTCAACGCGGTCCACTACGGCCGCGCCATCTACCGGTCGATCCAGAAATTCATCACCTTTCAGCTCACGGTGAACGTCTGCGCCATCGCGGTGGCCTTCATCGGCCCCTTTCTGGGGTTTCGGCTGCCGCTGACCATGATTCAGCTGCTCTGGGTCAACCTGATCATGGACACCCTGGCCGCCCTGGCCTTCAGCGGGGAACCGCCGCTGCCCGACCACATGCGGGAAAAGCCCAAGCGGCGGGACGAGCCGCTCATCACCGCCGACATGTGGTCCTCGATTCTGGTCAACGGGCTTTTCATGACGGCGGTGTCGGTCGTGTTTCTCACGGCGAATCCCATTCGCTCCCTGTTCCACAGCGAGGCGGCGTTTCTCACCGCCTTCTTCGGCGTTTTCGTCTTCTTAAACAATTTCAACAAGTTCAACGTTCGGGTCCGAGGGTTCAATCTGTTCCACCACATCCTGGAAAACCGCGGGTTTTTGCGGGTGGTCGGGCTGATTTTTCTGATTCACGTGCTCATCACCTACTTTGGCGGCGAGATGTTCCGCACCGTGGCCCTGCTGCCCCACGAGTGGGTCTACGTGGTGCTGTTTTCCATCGTCATCATTCCCTTCGACCTGATGCGGAAATATATCTGTTGGATATTCGAGTGAGACATTCATGAAAGTAAAGCGGGTCCAATCCAAAGTCGGTCGCAACGATCCCTGCCCCTGCGGCAGCGGCCGCAAATTCAAAAAATGCTGCCTTCGAAAGGGGCGTGCGCCGGAAAAGCCGCCGGAAAGCCTCAAGGAGGAGTATCTTCGCCGGTACCAGATTCGGCTCAAGGAGCCCAAAGACATCGCCGGCATCCGGCGGGCGGGCAAGCTGGTGCTGGAGACGCTGGACCGGGTGGCCGAGGCCGTCCGTCCCGGCGTCACCACCGGGGAAATCAACGCCCTCGTCCACGAACACACCTTGGCGGCCAACGCCCGACCGGCGCCGCTCAATTACCGGGGCTTTCCCAAAAGCAGTTGCGTGTCGGTGAACGAAGTGATCTGCCACGGCATACCCGGGGATCGGGTGTTGGCCGACGGCGACATCGTCAACGTGGACGTGACCTCGGTGCTGGACGGCTATTACGCCGACGCCAACCGGACCTTTTTCGCGGGCGCGCCGTCCCCGGACGCCCGGGCGATCGTCCATGTGGCCCGGGAGAGTTTGCGCCGGGGCATGGAGATGATTCGGCCCGGCAACACGGTGGGCGACATTGGATGGGCCATTCAGACCTACGCGGAAGGGGAGGGTTGCTCGGTGGTGCGGGAATTCGTGGGCCACGGGGTGGGCTTCGACTTCCACGAGGCGCCCCAGATTCCCCATTTCGGCAAGCGGGGCGACGGCGTGCCGCTGGTGCCGGGCATGGTGTTCACCGTGGAGCCCATGATCAACCTGGGCCGGCGCGAGGTGAAGGTGCTGCCCGACAAGTGGACCGCCGTCACCCGGGACGGCTCCCTTTCCGCCCAGTTCGAGCAGACGGTGCTGGTGACCCCGGACGGCTTTGAAAGCCTGACGCCCTACGATTTGAACGGCCAGATTTAATTGGGGTCCGAGTCGGATCGGGTTTCAATCTGTTTTTTTTCAACTCTCCGCCGGAAAGGATGGCCCCATGGCTTCCGTGGACGAACAGATTTTGCGGGCCGCCAAGGAGATGGCGGTCAAATTTATCGAAACCGGACGGGTGTCGCCCGCGGCCTTTCCGGACCTCTTCCGCAACATCTACTGGACGGTGGACGAAACGGTGAAAGCGGCGGTCCGGGGAGAGCGTCCCGGCGAAAACGCTCCGGAAAAAGCCGACGACTGATCCGTTTTTCCTGCCCTCCGTCCTTCGCTCCCGTCCCCTTTTCGTTTGACCCTCGTTTTGAATTCCGATAAATTGGTTTATGACTCGGCGTTCCGGCGGCCTGCCCGGGACGCCCGGCCATGCATTGGTGTTTTCGCAGGCGTGGAGAGCCCATGAACATTCCCGAAACCATCCTGCGGATCGTGCGGAACCGCAACTGCCCGCTTTACGACCAGGACGACGTCTTCACCCTGATCGGCCGCTCCCTGACGCCGCCTCAGGGCAAGGCGACCTGCATGGTGCTGGTGGGCGACATCAAGGCCGATCTGGCCGACGCCGATCTCCATGGCGACGAAGCCGGGCCGATCCATCAGTTTGAATGCAGCGGACCCGACACCGACTGCGTCGGCGAAATCCGGATGGAAATGAGCCGGGGGGGCGAAGCCGCCCAACGGTCCCGGCCCGCGGAAGGTCGGAAGGCGCCCCGAAAGGAGAAGTTGAAGGCCATGATCGGGGTGCTGGCCAAGTTCGAAATTTTTAAAGACATGAACGTGGAGGAACTGGGAGACCTGGGTTCCTATTTAAAATTCCGTTCGCTGAACGCCGGGGAAACGGTGGTGCGCCAGGGCGATCCCGGCGTCAATCTGTACCTGATCGCCTCCGGACGGGTGGCGGTGATCGGCGAAGACGGAGTGCGCCTGGCGGAACTGGAGCGGGGCGAAGTGTTCGGGGAAATGAGCCTCATCAGCGGGGAGCCGGCCGCCGCCACCATCGAGGTGGCGGAGCCGACCCGGTTGCTCTACATCAAAGGGCGGGATTTCGGCCGGTTGCTGAAACGATACCCCTCGCTCCAGATGTATTTCGCCCGGCTGCTGGCCTCCCGGCTGGTCCAAACCAACACGGCCCAGGCCGAAATGCTCCGCGCCGGCATGACCGGACGCCTGGAGGACGTGGCCCCTTCGGAGCTGTTTCAGGCGTTCAACGTGAACAGCAAGTCGGGCGCGCTCAGCCTTTCGCTGGCCTTCGGCGCGGGGCGAGTGGCCTTCCGCGACGGCGGACTGGTGGGCGCCGCCTATGACGGAAAGACGGGCGTGGACGCCTTTTTCGCCATCCTCGCCGAGACCAAGGGGCGATTTTCCTATCAGCCGGACCTGACGCCCGAAGAGGCGAAAGCGCCGGAAATCGGAGATTTTATGTGGTTGCTGATGGAGGGCGTCCGGCGGATCGACGAAGCGAAAGAGGGGGCCTGATGGCCCGGCCAGAAGACCGAGGAAAGGGCGGCGGCGACGGCCGAAACCCGGAATCTTTTCCGGACACCCGCATCAAAGTGACCGAAGTGGACGCCTGCCCCCTGTACCGCACCGGCGACGAATTCTCCACCTCCGGAACCGCGCTGACGCCGCCCTCGGACAAGGCCGTTTGCCTGATTCTGGTCAACGACATCACCACGCGGCTCGCCCGGGAAGAGTGCGCCGACAACGAGGTGTTTCAGTGCAGCGGCTGCGCCGGGCGGATCAAGCTGGCGGCCGTGCGGGAGATGGCCTTCTGCCTTCCGCCGCCCAAGAAATCCGAAAAGGAGATGGCGGCCATCGCCGGACTGCTCAGCCGTTTCGAACTGTTCGAGAATCTCGGCGAGCGCAGTCTGCGGGAAATCGTCACCTACCTTCGGTTTCGGAAATACGCGCCGGGGGAGATCGTGGTTCGTCGCGGAGATCCGGGGCGCAACCTGTACATTCTGGCCTCGGGCCGCGTGGAGGTTTTGGGGGACGGCGACATCAAAATCGCCAATCTGGAAAGCGGCGAGGTCTTCGGCGAAATGAGCCTCCTGAGCGGCGAGTCGGTGGGCGCCACGGTTCGGGTGCTGGAGACGAGCCGCGTGCTCTACATCAACAGCCGGGATTTCCGCCAGATTCTCAACCGGTTTCCGTCCATCCAGCTCTATTTCGCCCGACTGCTGGCCCGCCGTCTGGCAATGACCAACACCGCCCGGGCCGAGGAGTTCGCCTCCAGCATGATCGGCCGGCTCTCGGAAATGCCGCCTTCGGAGCTGTTTCAGATCCTCAACAACAACGGCAAGACCGGCGCGCTGGTGCTGGACCTTTCCGGCGGCACCGCCCAGCTCTGGTTCCGGGAGGGGCAGCTCGTCAAGGCCCGCTACGGCGATTCGGAAGACCTGGAGGCCTTTTTTTCCGTGCTGCCCTATCGGGAGGGGCGGTTCCGGTTCAAGCCGGGCCTTCCGCCGGAAGCCCTGACCGCGGAGCCGCTGGGGGATTTTATGTGGCTGCTCATGGAAGGGGTCAATCGGATCGACGAGGGAAAGTAGGGTGTTCGGTCGATCCGCCGAGGGACGTCTCCCCCGGTCCGAGGCGCTGGCCTGCCGGCCGGTGCGCAACCCCGAAGTGAACGAAGAAGCCGACGACGGGGATCGGATTCGGCTGGCCTATCCGCTCCGCTCCCGCCCCTGGGCCGCCCGGATGGCCCGCTGGTTTGGGGCCGAAGATTCGGTGGTCATCAAGCGGCTGGAGCTGGACGCCATGGGAACCGCCGTCTGGCGGCGGATCGACGGCGAAACCCCGGTTCGCGCCATCGCCAAGGAGCTGGCCGAAACCTATCGCCTCCACCCCCGGGAGGCCGAAGTGGCCACCGCCCAGTTCCTCCGGGATTTGGGGCGGCGGGGGCTGATTGGGCTGAAATAACGTTCCTCCCTTTTCCGCTTTTCCAACAGGTTTCCCTTCCTCCGAATGCTCGCCCCGTTCCGCTCTCCAGGGACCGGCGAATGCTCGCGCTCTCCAGGGACCGGCGAATGCTCGCGCTCTCCAGGGACCGGCGAATGCTCGC
>JBKHDD010000033.1:0-34642 GCA_046541515.1 Desulfococcaceae bacterium | reverse complement strand
TACCGGCAGGGAAACTTTGCCCGGGTCGGTCTGTACGAAAACGACCTCGCCACCTTGCTGCATGGATATCGGGAAGCGCTGGACATGGAATCTCTGCTGGACCAACTGGCGCCTCACTTGGGAGATGCCGACGTATCGGCGCTTCGGGAAATCATCGCCGACATCGAACAACGCATTGATCGGTTTGGGAAAGGAATCTCCTGATTGTCACTGAAATCGGCGCGGCGGGGAGGGTTCGACCTGCCCGGGCCGGCGGTGGAACTGCCGATCTCGACGACCATCATGTTCCGCTCGGTGGCGGACATCGGCCGGTTCAACGGCGAGGATCTTTCCACGGTCGGCGCCAAACCGGCTTGGATCTTTTCGACCGGATCGCGGCTCCCAAAGGAACCGGCTGAATCTGTCCATGGGAACCGCGGTCCGGCCTAAAGATTCGTCGGGAGGCCCGTTCTTCCCGACTTTCGCGCAAACTTCGTCGCCTTCGACAGCGAGTTGGAGGCAACGGTTGAGCGGAGCCTAGACCGTCAGGGTCCGTTTCACCCCGCCCAAGCGCCGCTCCCAATCGACGATCGGGTTTCTCGCCGCATAATGGATCGTTCCATTCAACTGAACCAGCGCCGAAACTGCTTGTTTTTATCGCGAAATGCCCCGTTCCAGCCGTTCCTGGGCCTGCACGCAGAGGGCGGCGTAGGGGACCGCCTCCAGGCGGCGGAGTCCGATTTCCTCGCCGGTCTCCATGCAATAGCCAAAAGAACCGTCGGCAATGCGGACCAGAGCCGCTTCGCTGGCTTCCACCATTCGGCGGTAGCGAATGCATTCCTCCGCGATATTGCTTCGGAACCGGTCGTTTTCCGCCCGGTCCAGCAGTTCGTTGGCGGCGTCCTCTCCGTGTTGAAGCTCCCGCGTCAACTCGGACAGCTTGCGGTGAAGTCGCTCTTTGAGATCGAGGAGTTTTTCGCGAAAGTATTCCAAATGGGCCGGGGTCATGTAGGGTTCTTCGGATTCGAAGGGGAATGGCTCGGCGAGTTGGGCGAAGGCCATGAAAACCTCCTTGGGGAAGGAAATGGTTCTGGTTGGTCGATCCGAACCGCCGATCCGAGTTGGACAAAGAACCGGACCGAAGGGGATCAAATCGGATCGGCCGAAATAAAACCCCCGTCCGGTTTGGAAAGAATTAAGGAATCATTAAAAGTTCGTTAAAAATTTGTTCCTCCGAAAAAATTGTGACGAAACTCACAAAGGACTCATTATAATTTAACATCGAAGTGGCACTCTCCCTCCCAAACGCGCAAGCCGATCGAAACCTTAAGCCGGAACAAAAAAACGGAAAGGAATTCTAAATGAACCGCTGGTTTTGGGTCCTCGCGACCCTCATGGCCGTCATTTCGCAAACCGCGATTCCAGCGAGCGCCGAAAACATTCAGCTTCGGGCCGACCCCTGGTGCCCCTACAATTGCGAACCAGGGACCGAGCGGGAAGGCTATATGGTCGATGTGGCCAGGCGGATTTTCGAACGGGCGGGACATACGGTGGAATACCATACGCTTAATTGGGCCCGCAGCATCCAAATGGCCAAGGAAGGCCGCATTCACGGCATCATCGGCGCGGGAAAAGACGAGGTTCCGGATTTTGTCTTTCCGGAACTGGAATTGGGAGTGATCCGGAACACTTTTTTTGTTCGCAAGGGGGAAACCTGGCAGTATTCCGGTCCGTCTAGCCTTCGTTCGAGGCGGTTGGGCGTCATTCTCGGCTACGGCTACGGTCCCCTTCTGGATGACTTCATTGAACGGCACCGCATGACCAAGATGGTTCAATTGGTGGCCGGAAACGACGCCCTGCGAAACAACATTAGAAAGCTGTTGGCCGGGCGGATCGACACCGTGTTGGAGGACAACGCGGTCTTTCGGCATGTCAGTCGCGACATGGGCGTCGCGGATCGGATTGAGGAGGCGGGCGACGACCGAACCCACGGCAGCGAAAACAACCTCTATATCGCCTTTTCCCCCAACCGGCCAAACGCATCCCATTTCGCCAAAATTCTTTCCGAGGGACTGGCGGATATGCGGCGCACCGGGGAACTCGCGGAGATACTGGCCCGTTACGGGCTGGAAGACTGGCTGCCGGAAATGGCGTCCCGGTAATCCGCCCGGGCGCCGCACCCATTTACCCTGCGGCGTCCGAATTCCAATCCCTTGGACGCCATCTCCCCCATCCGCCTTTCCCCTTGATCCCTTTCGCCGGATCGGCCATCCACTTCCGGCAACCTTGGCCCTTTATTCGTCAAGGAGTTGCCGGAAGGAGTCCGCCGTTCTCGGCAAGCGCGACTCGCTTCCTCGCTCCGTTTTCCAAATGCACAACCACCGGAACCGCGCGGACGACTCCCCGCCACCGACGACCATTTTTTTTCGATTTCACCCGGGAGATTCCCATGCCTCAAAGCCCGAATTCCGACGATGCCGCCCGCGCTTTTCTGGAAAGGGACGCCTTTGCCCGGGAAATGGGCATCGAGCTGCTGGAGGCCCGCGACGGCGAGGCCGTCGCCCGTCTGAACATCACGGATCGCCATCTGAACGGGATCGGGCTGGCCCACGGCGGCGCGATTTTCTCCCTGGCGGATCTGGCCTTCGCGGCGGCGGCCAATTCCGGCGACGCCATCGCCGCGGCGATTCACGTTTCCATCGCCTATATCCACCCCGGCCGGGCCGGCCAAACGCTGACGGCCCACGCCCGCCGAACCGCCGGCGGGGGCAAGATGGAAACCTTTCAAGTCGCCGTCCGCGACGAAACCGGCGAAATCCTCGCGGACTTCCAGGGCATGGCCTACCGAAAAACCGGCCGTCCGGTGGAAACGAAATCCCGGGAAATCCACGTATGAGCGGACGCGATCCCAAAAGCCGATTCCGCCTCGATCCGCCGGAATGGATCGACGTCACCCCGCCCCTCCACAACGGCATGGCCCACTGGCCGGACGATCCGCCGCCCAGGTTCGAACGGATTCTGGACATCCGTTCCGGCGACGGGGTCAATCTCACCCACATCGATTGCGGCGCCCACACGGGGGCGCACATGGACGCGCCGCTCCACTACATCCCCGACGGACCCGCGATCGACGACTTGCCGGTTTCCGTCGCGATCGGACCGGCCCGGGTGGTCGAAGTTCCCACGACCGGAGCGATATCGCCTTCCGATTGGGACAGTTCTTCCATCCAGCCCGGCGACCGAATTCTGTTCAAAACCGGCAAGGGTTCCGCCCGGAAGAGATCCGCCCGACAAACCGCGTATCTTTCCAACGAAATGGCGATGGTTTTGGCGAGGCGGGGCGTGATCCTCGCGGGGATCGACACTCTTTCCGTGGACGCCGAAGGGGCCGATTGCCCGCCAGTCCACCGTTGCCTCCTTTCCGCCGGAATCTGGATCGTGGAAGGGCTCGACCTTTCCAGGACCCCGGCGGGGCATTATGATTTGATCTGCCTGCCCATGAAGATCGCCGGCGCGGACGGCGCGCCGGTGCGGGCGGTTCTGCGGCCGCGGCCGCCGTTTTTTTGAAAGAGCCGGGCGCCGGCTTCGCCGCGTCCATCTCTTCCAACCCTTTTCCCCGGAGGCATTCATGACCGTTCCGGCACGTCCCGACTATGTTCTCGGCGCCCATCTTCCCATTCAAATGGAAGAGACGCCGGCCGACTTTGAAACCGCTTGGCAAATGGCCCGGAAAAAAGCGCGGGAAATCTCTCCGGACGCCATGATGGTTTCCTGGCGCAACGCCCAAACCGGAGAATTCCATCCCGACGTGGACTGCGGCGGCGACGACCGTCCGGTCTGGATTTCCAGCGCCGAAGCCAAGGGCGCGGACCTGACCATCGATTTCAACGACGGGGAATTCGTTTTCCTCTTCGTCGCGGGGATCTGATTTCGGCCTCTCCCGCGACGAATGCGGCCGGGGGCCTTCCAGCGCGCTCCCCGCTCCTCCGCTGAATGGCGAAAAAGGAATCCATGGTCCATGGCCCCCAACTAATGGATTCCCCTTAGATACATCCCCCTCCCCGCCGATTACTTTAAATGGCGTCGACAACCATCTCATCGAGGAGAATTTGCCATGCGAAACGCCATCAAATACGGAGGTTACGCCATGATTTTGACGGAAACCGCCCGCCGGGTTTGGGATTTTCAGAAAAAAAGGGAACGGCGGCGAAAAATTCGAACGGCCCGCGACCTGATGATGGGCGCCACCATGGGCACGGCCGTCGGCGCCGCGGCCGGCGTACTGTTCGCTCCTCGCTCCGGCGAGGAAACGCGGGAGGCCATCCGGCGAAAAACCGACCAGACCCTCTCCGCCGCCAAGGAGAACATCGCCGACAAAACCGTGGACCTCCGGGAGGCGGTTCGTTCCCGGAAGGACGAGTACCTGGAAATCGCCGACAAATGCGCGGACGCCATTCGGGAAGTGCATCAGGAAGCGGCCCGGAAACAACGGAAATCCTAAGCCGACGATCGGATTTCGCGGTTTGCCCGGTTGGGGAAATCGGCCGGAAAATCAGCCGGGAACCATTGGATTCCCGGTGGATTCCCGGTCCCGGCTTTCCGGTCCCGGCTTTCCGCGTCCGATCCCCTTCCCCCGTCCCATTTCCAGGCTCTTCGGGCGAAATGGACGAACGCCCGGGTCTCCCGGTTCAAGCTGGCCCGGTGGAAAGGACCTTTTTCATGAATTACGCCATCCCGATCGACCAACTGGCCTGGTTCATCCTTTTTTTGCTGACCATTGGCGCGGGAATCTACCTGTTTCTCACGCTCCGAAACCTCAACGGCCTGATCCGGGACGTGGGCGCACTGGTCCATAAAAATCGGGAGCACCTGGACCGCTCCGCGGCCGATTTGCCCAAAATCACCGCCAACGCCGTGATCATCAGCCAGGAATTGCGCACCCAGGTGACCGACGTGGGAGAATCCCTTGACGAGGTCAGCGAAAGCGTGACGGATACGGCGCAAAGCTTGAATAAAACGGCGGAAGAGGTTTCCACCTACGCCCTGCTCATCAGCGACGTGATCAAGGCGGGAATCGATCTGTTCGCCAATTCGGATCGGCGGCGATAATCCGCTTCCGCCGGCCTCCAACCGTTTCCGTCGGCGTCCGACGCCGCCCGCCGGAAACGGTTCCATCCGAATGTCATTGGCCGTTTCCCTTGCCATTTCCGTGCATGAAACCCCGCGTCCCTCGGATTGATCGCCCCCATGGATACCCATCATTCGTCGGACTCTTCCAAAGAGGCCTTCCATTTGGGCCCCTTCACCTCCCGGATCATCATCGGACTGACCATTGCCCTGATCTTCGCGCTGGTGGTCTTTCTGGTATTCCGGGCCGTCAATCTGTTGCTGTTGCTGTTCGCCAGCTACCTGCTGGCCATTTTTCTGCGCTGGGGAGCGAACCAGGTGCACCGGCTGGTCCGATTGCCCCTTCCGGTTTCGCTGATTCTGTTCATCGCGATCTTTTTTTTGCTCATCTCTCTTTTCTTTTTCTTTCTGGCGCCGGTGGTCCAGCAGCAGGCAATGAACCTGGCGGAGGATGTTCCTCAATACATTTTCAAGCTGAAACAATTTCTGCTGAAAAAAAGCTGGGGGGAAAAAGTGCTGGAAACCACTCGGGATCCCAGCGGACTCCTGCCCGAAGGCGAAGGGGCGATGTCGGAGTTTTTTTTGGGAATCGTCGGGGTCTTTTCCACCACTTTCGGGGCGTTGATCAGCGTATTGTTCATCCTCGTCATTGGAATCTATCTGGCCTTTCAACCGTCGGTCTACATGGCGGGGATCCTTCGGATGATTCCGCCAAGTCGGCGGCGGCGGGCGCGAGAAATCATCCATCGGATGGCGGAAACCACCCGCGGCTGGCTATTGGGCCAGTCATTTTCGATGACGGTGCTGGGCATCGTGGTGGGAACCGGCCTTTGGATCCTCGGCATTCCCAACGCCGTGGTTCTCGGACTGCTGGCGGCCATTATGACCTTCATTCCCAACCTCGGGCCGGTGCTGGCCTTCATCCCGGCGATCTTCGTGGCCCTTTCCCAAAGTTTCATGGATGCGGTTTACGTCGCGCTGTTTTACGTGGCGGTGCAGACCATCGAGGGCAATTTTCTCACGCCGATGGTGCAGCAGCGGGTCCTCTCCGTTCCCGCCGCGCTGATCCTGGCCACCCAGGTGCTTCTGTTCAATTTGATGGGATTTCTGGGCATCGTTCTGGCCATGCCGCTGCTGGCCTGCGTCATGGTGCTGGTGCAGATGGTCTACGTGGAGGATTTTCTGGGGGATCGGATGGAAAACCCCGTCCGAATCAGTCCGGAGTTGGAGGAGGAAACGGCCGAGTAGCGGAGCGGGAATCCCCCGTTTCCAGGAAGAAAGGAATCACCGAAACGCCGCTCTCCCCCGCCGTGAAGCCCAATTCCAATTCCCGCCGGTTTTCCACGTCGATGGACTCGATGAAGAAAACCAGATAAATCCTTGAAATTCCCAACTGAACCGCATATTCCACCGCCCGAACCAAAGCCTGCTTGTAGGCGTAACGGTCCTTGAAAGATTTCAATTCCAGGGCGTAAACGTCCTTCCCCCGCCGGATCAACAAATCCACCTTGCCGTTCCCGGTCGGGAATTCCGGAAATACATCCCCGCCCTTGTCCTGAAAAAACGCCGCGAGATACATGTACAGATTGAAATGGAAGACCGCTTCGAAAATCCGGAGATCGGTTTTCCGGCGAGGCGCGTCCCGAAGCAGCCAGTCGCGGTTCCGGTCCAAATAGGTCTGGTATAACCGCAACACGGCAAGAACGTCGATCTCCGTTGGCCCCACCACGGCTTCGATGTCGGTCATGGGATCGTACAGATGATCCACGGCCGGGAAGATTTCCCGGGAGAAAAAATTGAACAGCCGCTTTTGCACGAAGGGAGAGGCGAACCGCACCAGGTTCCCGCCGCCTTCCGCCTTCTCCCGGTCGATCACCCCGTTCAAATACAAAAAATTGATCCGGGGATCGTCGAATCGAAACGGCATCGCCTGCCGGGTCTTGAACAGCTCCAGAACCGTCGACTTATAGGGGTCTCGTTTTGCCTTGCTGATGATGTTCAGAAGGTGGTTGTTGGGCAGTGCGTCCACCGCGTCCTGGAAAACCGAGTCAAACACTTCCAAGTCAACGGCTCGGGTTTTATCCGGCAAGTATCCATCGTATCCTTCGGTCAGCAATTCTCCAAACCAGGAAACCAGCCCCGGCTGTCCGCGGGTTTCCTTGTGAATGCGGTCCACCACCCCGCTTTCAACCGGCTGGCCGCTTTCCGCCTCGTACTCGCGGAACATGGCGCCGACCTCGTTCCGGGTCAGGTTGGGGATGTGCATGGAGCGCTGGACGTTGAAGGGAGAGCCCTTCACGTTTTCGATTCCGAGGACGCCGCGCACCCCGATGAGCGCAAGGCCGTGAAGCATACAGGCGGTTTGGCCCATTTCCGTCTGGCGCGTAATGTAAATATCCCTAAATTCATTGGCGAATTTATTGATAAATTCTTCTTCCAACGCGTCGAATTCGTCAATGATCAGAACCAGCGGCTTTTCGACCGCCGGCGGCGCGAAGAGGCGGGGCAGGTCCTTCCAGGCGGAAATTCCTGGAAACGGTCGGCCCAACCAACTGGATAGCTTTTCGGCGAACAACTCCAGAATGCCTTGATCCGTGGTCACCGTCTGGGCCGACTGCATGGAAATCATCGCCGCGTCGAATTGACCCCGCTCCCGGATCTCCATCATCACTTCCCGCATGATCCAGGTCTTGCCGCACTGGCGAGGCGCCCAGACGGTAATGAAATGGCCGCCTTTCTCGGGAACCTCTCCGGTCAGCCGACGGATGCCGGACCTCACCAATTCGGTTCGGGGAACGTGAAAATGGAGGTCCTTGTCCACGGGACCGTAGGATGAAAATTTTCTCATGAGCTCATCGCCTCCCTCGGGGCAACGCTACCGGGAAACCCCTCGCTTGGGAACGCCAACGCCTCCGCGCCGGGGGGATCGACCCCTTGCTTCGCACACTTTTTATTGAAATTTCAAGCGGGTTTTCATTGGCCGGAAGCGGTTCCGGAATGCGGAAAGAAGGGGGATGAAAACCACAAACGCAGAAAGGGCGGCCAAATTGGCCGCCCCCACCGCAAGAGAGAAGAAGCACACGGAGAATGTGCAAAGGATGGACAACGCGATTGCGTCACGTCCTATTTCCCTCAAATTTGTTCAGCGAAAATGAGGCTTCGGTTGGAATTTCGTTAAATCGGCAGAATCCCGCTCACACCCGATCCCGAACGACGTGGAACGCCATGGACGCGGCGGTCACCTTGCTGCGACCGGTGTACAGAAAAATCAGCAGCCAGAAGAATTGAAGCCCGAGAATCACCTCCGGACGCCAGAAGATCGCAAGTCCCCGCCCCAGCGCGGCCGCCGAATGAGCCTCCGCCGGAAACAGAAAGGCGATCAGCGCGCCGTAGGGAACCGCCAGCAACCCCATGATCTGGTAGGCGGACAGCTTTCCGCCGCCCCGGTAGTCGGCCCGGAAGCATTCCGAAAAGACCCGCCACAGTTGCGTCACCGTCAGCGACATCAGAAAGGCGGCGGCGAAAAAGCCCTTCAGAAAGAGATAAATGCCCAGCAGTCCCGCCGCGCAGTAGAGCACGGCCGTCACCCCCTGGATGGGAACCACCGCCTCGCCGGCCAGCCCGTCGGCGTAGGCGATTTTTTTGGTGTCCCCCAGAAAAACGAATCGCCATTTCCGGAACAGCCGCTGGAGCGCTGGATGGCATTTCGCCAGCGGCTTGCCGTAGCAGCAGCCGAAGCTGATGCAGGCCAGCCGCCCAACGCCCTCGCCGATGGCGTAGCCGACCGACAGCGCGGCCAGAAAGGCCAAAACACCCACGGAAAATCCGGCCGTTTGGCCCACAAACGCGTTCATCGCCAAAACGAGCCACGGGGAAATCACAATCCCCACGAAGGAAGCGCCGCCCACGGTAAACGTGTAGCGCTTTTTCTCCACGATCCGCGCCACCCATCGGCTGGCGGGCACGCAAATCAACAGCAAGGGACCAGCCGTGGCCAGGATGGCGATCAGCGGCGCGCCCGCCGCGCCCATCAGCAACACGAAGACCGCCAATCCCAGCACGTAGGCGTTGGCGTTGAAGACGCCGTAATAGGTCAGGTTGTCCCCGGCCCAATGACCGTCGCCGTTTTTGGCCCGGGGCATGGCCGCCAGAATCTGCCAGCGCTCGCCCGGCAACGCGCGAAATCCCCAGACCAGCGCCAATCCCAGCAGCAGGCCCAGTCCGGCAACGAACAGTTCGTCGATCATCGATTCTCCTCCCGGGGAAGCGCCCGGCCGATTCCGGTCCGGAGCGTCACTTCGGTTTCCACCAGCGGCTCGCCGAACCCCTCGGCGAAGCGGGTGCGCACGTCCCGGCGGCGTTGGTTGGCCAGCAAATCCTCGTCAAAAGCGATGCGGCCTTTTTGAAAAATCAGCACGTCGGTGGAGCTGCCGGGCCGGTACAGGCTTTTGGGGCGTCCCCGCTCCAGAAACATCCCCGACCGCACCGGAACCGGATCGTCGTAACGGACCGCGCTGTAGCACTGCACGATGTCGCCGATCATCAGCGCCACCACCTCGATCATCGCCACAAGTCCCGCCCCGCTTCCGCCCGGCACGTCGGTGTCGATCACCGTCACCTCGCGCCGGTTTTTGGAAAAGGGCGTGGCCAGCGCCACCACCGCGCCGGGGTTGCAGGGCCAGAAGTCGCCGTCCACCACGAAATGATCCACCACCACGCCGGCCACCGGGGTATGGTTGAAATGGTATTTGTCCGGCGTCAATCGGAAGATCGCCGCCTCGCCGCCCTGGAAAGCGCGAATCCATTCCTCCCGCCCGCCCAGCATTTCCTCGAAGGCGAAAAATTTCTCCTTGAGCACCGCCCCGGCCGCCCGGGCAAGCGAAACGGTCACCATTTTGGCGTCGGCGGGGGAAACGACGGCGGCCGGGTCCGCCGGCATGGGCCGGGTTTCCCAGTAGCGGATTTTTCGCTCGAAGACTTTTCGGGCCGTGTCCAGGGTTTCCGGCGGGTCCAGACATTCGTCCAAATCCACGCCCAACGCCGCTCCGAAACGGACCGTGCCGCCCAGCCGGGCGCTCATGGGCTGGTCGTAGGCAAGAAATCCCAGCAGGCGGGAAAAGCGGGCCGAAGCCAGGGCCCGGTACAACGCGCCGGGCCGTTCTCGGGCGTCGGAGAATATCGTGTTGACCAGCCGGTCGGCGAACAACTGTTCCGTCCGGACTTGGTCGGTTTTCCGGTCGACGTATTGATGGGGGATCGTGGCGGTCATGATTCCGTATTCCGTTGGCTGTGAATTCGGTCCGCGTGGACCGAGAGCAATACCAGATGGATGAGCCGGACCAGATCGGCGTCCCGGACCGTTTCTTCCCGAACGTCCCGGCGAATCCGCTCCAGAAACTCCCAGGCTCCGTCTCCTTCCAGAATTTCCCGCAGCGTTTCCCGAAAAATGTCCCGCCCCAGGGCCGCGTTGGCGTCCATGTGGCGGAAGTCGTCCGCGAGCATGTCCAGGGCTTCGTCCATCTGCCGGGTTCGCAGGGTTTCCCGGTAATACTTTTCCGCGGCGGTATTGAACACCTCTCCGGAGAGGGCCATGGGGTCCTTGGCGCCGGCGGTTTCCAGAATGCCCCGGGTAAGCCGTCCCGCGGCGGACCGTTCTTCCGGCGCGTGGAGCCGTTCGCCCAAATCGGCAAGGACGTCGTCCATGTCCATCATCTCCACGATATCCGCGGCGTCCGTCCGCAGCATTTCCAACAGGGCCTGGCGGAACTGGCGATGGCGAACGCGGATATAGCCATGATAGCGACGACTGGGCCGGGTGCCGGGAGTTCGGGCCACGAGGCCCGCCAAAAAATGATTCGGCGTGTCCCGCCGGACGAAAAAAGTGGGAATGCCGATGGCGTTGCCGAAAACCATTTGCCGGCGTTCGCTTTCCACGACCGGCTCGTCGGGAATGGACCCGTGGGAAACCGCGCCCGAAAGAATCAGCTTGAACGCCAATGCCGTGATGAGATTCTGGAGAGATGCGGCCCCGCCCATGTCCCGCCCCAGATGTTCGAATTGGCTGTAGTAGCGCCCTTCGAAGCCGGAAAAGCCCATGGCCGCATGGTTCCGCAGCCGATAGAACAGGTACATGGGCATGGCGGTGTCGAACACGCCCAGGTCGCTCAGGTCCTGCTTGAGACATTCGTCCCCGCCCAGACAACCGTCCAGGGCCGGGCTTTCGCAGGTGCTCATCAGCGCCACGAAGTAGTCCAGCAGGCGGAAGTCGTCCACGAAATCCCCCCGCAGCCGGAAGGCCCGACTGATCCAGCGATCGATCCGCTTGGGGCCGAAGGGGGTGAAGGGATGGCCGAAGACCTTCAGGTCGGCCTTTTTCTTCCAGCGTCGCCACAGCATTCGCAGATGGGTGAAGTCCAGCTCGTGGGGCAGAAAGCCCAGCACCCGCTCCGGATGAAAATCCCAGAAATCGAGCCGGTAGGGCGCGGCGCTGTAGGTGCCCACAAAGAGCGGCAGGAAATGCTCGACGATTTTGATGACCAGATCGCCGACATATTTCTCCTCGGCGGCCCCGAAACCGGAACGGGGATCGGCCAGCAACTCGGTCAGTTTCCCGCTGCCCAGACTCACGTGGGTGCCGTTGTTGGCCAGGCTCACGTTGCTCAGGTTGGGCAGCACCACCAGATTCCGGGTAATAATCCCCGCCTCCCGAAGTTTGGAGACGGCATTGAGCTGGCTGCGGGAAAGGGTCTGGTGGCAAAGGTTCATGTAGCGGGATTTTTCTTCGCCCCGGTCCCAGCCGGAAAGGCAGGGACTCATGAACAATTCCCGGTAAAAGGCGTCGGAGATCATCTCGTTGAGCCGCTTCTGCCGGGTGTGAATGTTGGGCGCGAAATATACCATGGCCCGCTGGCCGGCCGAAAGCAGCCCGAATTTCCGGTTGGCGTGCAACGTCAGGAGCTGGCAGAGGAAAAAGCGCTTGAGGGTCTCCCGGGCCACGCTTCGCCCCATGCCGCGCCGGGCGGTGAGGCGAACGGGAAAAAAAGAAAAAGTTTCCGGAGAGGTGTTGTCGTTGGAAAAGTGGGCCAGCAGCCGTTCGCCCAAGCGGGCCACGGGGACGGGCGTACCGGCCTCCTCCCCGGCCACGTCGGCCAGGGAAAGCTTCAGCAGATAGCTGACCGGCACCCGAATCCACTCCGCCCCTTCCCGGTGGAACAAAAACCGGTCCGCGTCCCGCCGCCGGCCGGCCGCCGGGTCGCTTTTGTCCGCCAGGAGATCGTGTTCCAGGGCGCGAAGAGCCGAACGGCTCAGGGCCGCGCGGGGAAACCGGACCCAGGAATTTTCCCAGACCGCGTCGGGATTGTCGTCCAGAAACGCCTGGAGTTCGCCGACCGTTTTGGGCGAAGTATCCCCCGCCGCCGCCCGGCGGCTCAGGTTCCGAAAAAAACGGGACGCCTCCACGGTGAGAGGAAAATCGACGTCGCTCCGGGCGCCCACCACCACGGCCTGCAACTCGTTTTCCGCCCCGGCGGTGGCGTCGTCGGGGGCGAAGGGCAACGCCTCCGGGAAGGCGCCGCCGCGCGGCTCCGGTTCCAGCCCCAGCAGATCCCGCACCCGGGGCAGACCGACGCGATCCCATGTTTCGTGACGAAGCCCCCGAGTCTCCGGCGTCGGGGAAAGCAACGAAAGTGCGGCCGACAAGGCAATTACCTCCCAAAGGCGACGAGTTAAATGGAAAACATCTACGCCGACCGCATTAGAGGCGGACTAAAATCCGGTTAGTTTTCAGTTAAACCTGATTTCGTGGAATCCGAAGAGCTTGCGGCGAACGAAATGGCGGTGTAAAGGGGTTTTCAGGCGCTTGAACCGGCCTCGCCTTTTCTGGTATGGAAATTTCGTTTAAACGGTTTTTCCATTCTCCAAGGGGAATCCATGAAACCTCGGCGCTCCGGCAATTTCCAGGTTCGACTCGGTCTGTTGGTCCTGGCCACCACCACCCTGATTCTGGGTTGTTTCGGGCTTTACCAGTATCTCCAGTTCCAGCGGGACGCGACCCAGGAGCTGGAAGCCCTCGCCGACACCGCCGCCCGGCGGCTGGCCCAAAAGCTGGTCTACCCCATTTGGGACATGGACCACGCCGAGCTGGAGCGAACCGTTCTGGCGGAGATGGCCGAACGCCGCATTCTGGCGTTGGAGGTGCGGGAAACCTTCGAAAACCGGCGGCTACTGGCCATGGGGCGAGACGCCGAGTGGGCGCCGGTTCCCGTGGAGGACGAAGTCGAGGTCTCCGGCATTCGGCGGGAGCGGCCCATCCTTCGCGATGAAGAGGAGATCGGGACCGTTTCCCTCTGGATCACCCCCCGTTTCATGGAACAAAAGCTCCGGCGCGGCGCCGTCCAGATGGCCATCGCCATCGTGGCGCTCGACCTGGCCCTGCTGGCCTCCCTTATTTTGGGCATCCACGGCAGCCTGCTCCGGCCCATTCACCGGGTGGTGGCGGAGCTGCGGGAAAGCGCCGCCCAGGTGACCGCCGCTTCGGACCAGATCGCCGACTCTAGCCAGTCCCTGGCCCACGGCTCTTCCCGGCAGGCGGGAAGCGTGGAGCAGGCTTCCGTCTCCCTGGAGGAAATCTCCGCCATGATCCGCCAAAACGCGGAACACGCCCGGTCGGCCAACGGGCTGGTGCGCGACACCCGGGGGCAGGTGGAAACGGCCAGCGATTCCATGGGCCGCCTCAGCCAATCCATCCGGGAAATCGCCCGATCCAGCGAAGAAACCGCCAAAATCGTGAAAACCATCGACGAAATCGCCTTTCAGACCAACCTGCTGGCCCTGAACGCCGCCGTGGAATCGGCCCGGGCGGGAGCGGCCGGAGCCGGGTTCGGCGTGGTGGCCGAGGAGGTGCGCAACCTGGCCCAACGCTCCGCCGAAGCGGCCCGGAACACCGCCGCCTGGCTGGAGGACGCCCGCCGCAAGATCGAGGAGGGGCTTGCTCTGGTTGCCGACACCGAAAGCGCATTTCAGGAGGTGGACGGAAGCAGCGCCAAGGCCGCCGACCTGGTGGAGGAGATCGCCGCCGCCTCCAGCGAACAGGCCCAGGGCATCGAGCAGGTGAACCAGGCGGTGGTGGGCATCAACGCGGTCACCCAGCAAAACACCTCCGACGCCGAAGAATCCGCCGCCGCGGCCCAGCAGATGAACGCCCAGGCCGCCCACGTCACCGAAATGGTCAACGACCTGCTGGCCCTGGTGGGTGGTCGGGGTCGCGTTGGCGGCCGGCCCGATTCATCGTCGGACCCGTCGGAAAGCGCCGGCCGGACCGGCCGGTCGCTCCCGAGGAAAAAGCCCGCCGAACTTGCCGCGCCGCCCCGGACGGAAGCCCGAAATCGCATCCCGTTTTACGAGGACGAGCATGGCGAATAAACGGGCGACCAACCGCCAGCGGCTGACGGCCGATCTGGAACACCGGATTCTTCAAGGGTTGGCCATGGAGTGGCAAGATTCCCTGGACCTGCTGGACCGGCCGGAACGCGCCCGGCTCCGGCCCCCCATTTTTGAATTGGCCGACATGGAAAGCCGCTACGGCCAGTGGTCCGCCCGAAGACGACAAATCACCCTCAGCCGACGCCTGGTGATGCACCATTCCTGGGACAGCGTGCGGGAGGTGCTCCGCCACGAAATGGCCCATCAATTCGTGGACGAGGTGCTGCGGGTGGTCGGCGAGCCGCCCCACGGCCCCGCCTTTCACCGGGCCTGCGAACGGCTGCGGGCCGATCCCCGGGCCAGCGGCGATCTTCCCCCCTTGGACGAGCGGCTGGAAAAGGGGGAAGCCGAGGAGGCGGATCGGATTCTGGTGCGGGTGCGCAAGCTCTTCGCCCTGGCCGACAGCGCCAATCCCCACGAGGCCGAATCGGCCATGCGCAAGGCCCACCAGCTCATCGCCCGGCACAACCTGGCGCGCATCCGCGAGGCCCGGCCCCGGGATTTCCTCAGCGCCTTTGTGGGGAAGCCCGCCCTCCGCCGCTTCCGGGAGGAATACGCGCTGGACCATCTGCTTCAGGATTTTTACGGCGTTCAGGGGATTTACGTCCCGGCCTTCGTGCTGGAAAAGGGAAAGATGGGCCGGGCGCTGGAAATCAGCGGAACGGCGGCCAACGTCCGCACCGCCGCCTACGTCCACGATTTCGTGCTGGGCCACATCGACCGGCGCTGGGCGGAATACAACCGGGACCGCGGGCTGACCCGCCACCGCAAAACCGATTTCGGCGTGGGGCTGATCCAGGGATTCCGGGAAAAGATGGCGGCGGAAACCGCCGAAGGCGACGAAGACGACCCGGGTCTTCCGGACGAGCGCTCCCTGGTCCGGATTCCCGATCCCCAGCTCGACCGCTACATGCGCCGCCGCTATCCCCGGATCACCAGCTTCCGCCGGGGCGGCCGGGAAGACCCCGGCGTCCGCGCCGCCGGCGAAAAAGAAGGCCGAAAAATGGTCATCGTCCGGGGGATCGAAACCACGGGCGAGGGCGGGAAGTTTTTGCCGGAGGGCTGATCCCTGAAAAAAAATGAAGATCGACCTCGGCTCCGACGCCGTCACGCGGCGGCTGAAAGCCGTGGACGAGTTGCGAAAACCCCGCCTTTCGCTTGCGGATTCCAGCATTGGGCGGCTAGTCCGGGAAACGCATCCGGACGATCCCGCGGTTCAGCGAACTTTGCGGGCGATTGGAAACCGGCGACTCCCGGGACACCCGAGCCACCTTCGGTTCCGGAGGATGACGAATGAATCTCTTGAAACCGGTTACCGGGGCGCGGTCCACCGACGACAGGCGAGAAGCCATGATGAAAAATCAACCCCTCCATCCTTCCGAGCTTCAGCAAATCCTGCGGGAATGCAAGCAGCGGTTTGCGGAAAGATACCATGTCCAGAAACTTGGCTTTTTTGGTTCCTACGCACGGGGGGAAGCCGGCCGGGAAAGCGACGTGGACGTGGTGTTTACCACGGAAAAACCGGATTTGCTCCTCACCTCCGCCATGCGACAGGACCTGGAAGAGCGCTTGAACCGTCGGGTAGACGTGATCCGGCTGCGGGAGACCATGAATCCCCGGCTCAAAGCCCGGATTTTGAAGGAAGCCGTCTATGTCTGATCCAGAACTTTTGTTGGAAAGACTGGAAATGGTGGTTTCGGCCTTGGAAAGAATCCCCCGACGTTTTTCCGCCATTTCCAGGCCGGATGATTTCCTCACCAGCTCCGACGGCCTGGACCGGATGGACGCCATTTGCATGATCCTCATCGCCGTGGGCGAAGAATTCAAAAAAAATCGACCGGGACACCGAAGGAAAACTTTTCAGCCGCTATCCAGAAGTGGAATGGCGAGGAGCAATGGGGCTTCGCGATGTTCTTGCCCATGGCTACTTCGACGTGGACGCCGAGCAACTTTTCACCATTTGCGAAGAGCGAATACCGAATTTAATATCCAAACTCTCCATAAAATGATACGGGACATGTCATCCTAAAAACACGGAAAATCCAGTTGCCCTGCGCGATATCCGCTTCTCGACCACCTTTTCCCAAAACGAGCTTACTAAAGAAAAAAAGCACCTTGACACCTCACGTCCATTTCTCCACCGTCGCCGCCTTCCGCTTCGCCGCTCGCCGCTATCTTCGACTCTGCCGGGAATCGCTCACCCGTCCCACGGGAGCGGGAACGCCGACCTCCAAAGGGAAACTTCTTCGCCTGGGGTTGTTCCTCGGATTTCTGCCGATCTGGCTGGCCCACTGGTGCTGCTTTTTTCTGGACGAGTTTTTCTTCCCGGGCTATCGAAAAGTCCACATCCAAAAACCGCTGTTCGTGCTGGGCGTTCCCCGCAGCGGCACCACCTTTCTGCACCGGACCCTGGCCGCCGACGCGGAACGGATGACCACCCTGGCCACCTGGGAAGTCTTCTTCGCGCCCACGGTGACTCAGCGCAAGTTCTGGACGGCGATGGGCGCGATGGACCGTCAGGTTGGCAGACCCGTCGGACGGCTGCTGGAATTTGCGGAACGCAAGCTGTTCCAGGGGATGGACGGCGTCCACGAAATGGCCCTCTCCGATCCGGAGGAGGATTATCTGCTGCTGCTGCCCATTTTCGCCGCCTTCATCCTGGTGCTGCCCTTTTCCCAGTCGGAAACGATCTGGCGGCTCTCCAAACTGGACACGGATATGCCGGAGTTGGAAAAGCGCCAAATTCTGGCCTTTTACCGGGCCTGCCTCCAAAAACACCTTTACGTCCGCGGAACCGACCGCCGCTTTCTGTCCAAAAACGCCTCCTTCGCCTCCTGGGTGGACGCCTTGAGGGAAACTTTTCCAGACGCCGGCTTCGTCTTCTGCTTTCGGGACCCGGAAAAAGCGATCCCGTCCCTGCTGGGCTCGTTGGACCTGGGCGGACAGCTGTTCGAAATCAATCTATCCGAAGGGGAATTCCCGGAAAAAATGACCCGGATGATGCGCCATTATTACCGCCACCTGCTTTCGCGAAACGGAACCGCCGTCTCGGTCCACATGGACGACCTCAAGGGCGATCCGATCCGCACGGTCGAACGGATTTACGAACACTGGAATCTTCCCCTGTCCCCGGAATACCGGAGCCGCCTCATGGAAATCGCCGAAGAATCCCGGACCTATCGCAGCAAAGCCAACCACATTCGGCCGCGCGCCCTTCCCGATCCCGGCGTTCTTCGGGACCACTTCCCGGACTATTACCGCTGGAAACGCGAACGGGCGGCCTCATGAAGTCCGGCCCCTCTCCAACCGCTTCCTCGGACGCCGATTTCCGGCCAAACCGCGCCGGCGAATGGAAATTCCCGACGCCCGCCAGCCGGTTGCGGATTGCCATTCTCTCCGACGCGCTCAAGGATCGCAACGGCGTGGACGCCTATTACCGGGATCTGACAAACCATCTTCGGCCGCGGGTGGCCGAGATCGCCCTGCTCTCCCCCAACCCCGAGGACGGCGATTTCGCCGGCGCCCTTTCCTTCCCGCTGCCGGGAGACGCCACCCAGCAAATCGTCTTCCCTCATCTTCTCCGTCTTCACCGGAAACTTCAGCTCCTTCGGCCCAACGTGGTGGTTTCGGCCACCAACGGACCTTTCGGCCTTGCGGGCATCGAAGCCGCCCGTCGATTTCACGCGGCCTTCCTGGCGGGATTCCATACCCACATGGAAGGATTGTGCGAGATGTACTGGAGCCCGCTGATCGGGGGCATGACGCGCCGGGTCATGGAATCCCAGAACCGGCTGTTGTTCCACTTCGCCCGAGCCGTGGTGGTGAACAGCCCGGGGATGGAGCGCCCCGCCGCAAACCTGAGCGACACCCCGGTGGTCGTGGTCGGCACGCCGGTGGACCACGACTTTCTCCACGCGCCGGTTGAACCCTTGGAGAAGGAATTGCGCCGCGTCCTTTTTGCCGGTCGCCTGGCCATGGAAAAGAACGTCCTGGACGTGATCCATTCGGCCCGCTTCTTGCCCGAAATTCAATTCACCATTGCCGGCGAAGGCCCCTTGCGGGAAACCGTCCGGGCCGCGGAAGAAGAGCTGCCCAATTTGGCCTACGCCGGTCACGTCCCCCGTCCCAACATGCCGGCGTTGATCGACGAGCACGATCTCCTGGTACTGCCCTCCGCGCTGGAGGCTTTTGGCACCATCGCCCTGGAGGCCATGGCCCGGGGCCGGTTGGCGCTGGTTTCCCGCCATTGCGGCATCCTGGACTGGCCGGGGCTCGCCGGAGGACTTTACGCCTTCGACGAAAACGAATCCTTGTCGGCCGCCATCCGTCGGATCGCCGCCGTGGAACCATCCCTGCGGGAACGGAAGGCCCGCCGGGGCCGGGAAGCCGCCCTTGCCCTGAACCAGGAGACCATCGAACAATGGCTGGAACTGATGACCCATGAGCGGCCGTGACGGGTCCCTCCGGGCCATCGCCTCCATCCACGACGTCATGCCGGAGACGCTGGAGCCGGTCGGCCGGATTCTCGATTTGCTGGAACGGGCGGGCGTTTCGCCGGCGACAATGCTGGTCGTGCCGGGACGAGATTGGTCCGGCCGGCAAATCGCCCTCCTTCGCTCCTGGGAATCGGCCGGCTGCATTCTCGCGGGCCACGGCTGGGTCCACCAAGTGTTCGAGCGAAAGACGCTCTTTCACCAACTCCACGGACGATTTCTCTCCCGCGGGGCGGCGGAGCACCTCTCGCTGGATCGCTGCGCCGCCCGGGCCCTGGTCCGTCGTTGCCACCATTGGTTCGGCGAACACGATTTGACCCCGCCGGATCTCTACGTGCCGCCGGCCTGGGCCATGGGCCCCCTCCGCCGGCGGGACCTGAGCGATCTTCCCTTCGAGAGCTACGAAACCGCCGGGGGGATTTACATGACGTCCCGAAACCGGTTTTGCCAACTCCCGCTGGCCGGTTTTGAAGCGGACATTCCGATTCGGGCCGCCATTCTTCGCCCCTGGAACCAGATGAACGTTGCGGTCGCACGCTCCAGCAGACTGCCGCTTCGCATCGCGATCCATCCCTTCGACCTGGAACTCAAGCTGAGAGACGAAATCGGTCCCCTGCTCTCCGCCGTGGACGGATGGCTGGATTACCGGCGCCTCGACCTTTCCGAAGGAGGAACCCCGCCATGATCGCCTTCCAGAAACGCTTCGATCTCAAGGGACACTATGTGTTGCTGCTGAGCGTCATCCTTCTGATCTGGGGCGGCAGAGACTTCGTCTTGGGCTTCATGTCAAAAAGTTGGCCCGCGACGGAAGGCCGCCTCCTGACTTCCCGGGCGGAGCGTTATCTGGAAGACTCGGTTCCCCAAGTCGCCTACGAATACACGGTGGCGGGCGAACGGTACCTGGGCCACCGCTTCTCCTTCAAGGACGCCACGATCCTGTATCCCATGGATTTCGAAATGGCCTATCCCGAAGGCGGGACCACGCGCGTCTTTTACTGGCCCGACCATCCGTCCATTTCCACGTTGCAAAGAGGATATTCCGCCAAATATCTGATCGCCGCGGTCGCCGGTCTCGTCCTTTTTCTTCTTTCCCTGGGCATCTACCTTTACGAATGGCGGGCCGGGAAATCCGTCGACATCGGCTGATATCCGCAGATCGCCGTCCGGTTCGGGCCGGAGGCGCTTCCGCTCGCCTTTTTTCGACCCCTCTCGCAAACCCCGTTTTTCGTCAAAGCCCCATCGGAAAGGTTTGCGGGGAAATTTCGGTTTTTTTGGGTAATCCGCCGCAAAACATGGTACATTGACCCCCAAATTCTCCAAAAACGAAAGGAGATCGATTGATGCGCCCCAAAAACGTATGGATTTCCGTCTGTCTGGCCGCGCTCCTGATGGCGACGGCGGCGACGGGAATGGAGTTGATGAACGTCCAAGTGCGGGAAGGGCAGCTTCGGACCACCCCCTCCTTTCTCGGCAAGGTGGTCGCGACCTTGCCCTACGGCGCCGGGGTGGGCGTGCTTCAACGCCAGGGAGACTGGATTCGGGTGGGACTGCCCACCCGGGCACAGGAGGGCTGGATGCATTCCTCCGCCCTTACCGAAAAAAACCTCCGAATGGCCGCCGGCGCGGATGACGTGGAGGCGACCGCCACCGGCGACGAACTGGCGCTGGCCGGAAAAGGCTTCAACCAGCAGGTGGAGCAACGGTTCCGCGCCGAAAATCCGGACAAGGATTTCACCTGGGTGGACCGGATGGAAACCTGGGGGGTGTCGGCGGAGGAACTTGCCGATTTTTTGCGCGAAGGCGAGCTGATCGCGGAAGGAGAGACGCCATGAGCGGGACGATCAACCGACGTGAATTTCTGCGACTCGGCGGCCGATTGAGCCTCGGGCTGGGCCTTCTGCCGGGCGCGGCCGCCCTCCTTCAGGGCTGCGCGGAGATGGGCGAACTCAGCGCCATCGGCGCCCAGATCGCGCAGTCCTCAAACCTGATCAGCGAAGATCAGGCCCAATCCATCGCCCGCTCCGGCCAGGCCGTGGGCCGATCCTTCGAGGAGATCACGCCGGCCCAGGAGTACTACATCGGCCGGTCCATCGGCGCGGTCATTCTGGAAAAATATCCGGCCTACCGCGCGCCCGACGCCAACCGATACCTGAACCTGCTGGGCCAAACCCTGGCAACCGCCTCGGAAAAACCCAATACCTACGGCGGTTACCACTTTCTGATTCTGGACTCCGACGACATCAACGCCCTCTCCGCGCCCGGCGGCCATATTTTCATCACCCGAGGGCTGCTCCGCTGCTGCACCCACGAGGACGCCGCCGCCGCGGTGCTGGCCCACGAAATCGGACACGTCCAGCGACAGCACGGACTCCGGGCCATCAAAACCGCCCGGCTCACCAACGCCCTCACCATCCTGGGCGCCGAAAGCGCCAAGCAGTTCGGCGGCGCGGAGCTTGCCAGCCTCACCAAAACCTTCGAGGGCGCGCTGAACGACATCGCCCAGACCCTGATCAACAGCGGCTACGCCCGGAGCCTGGAATACGAGGCCGACGCCGACGCCGCGGCCATCCTGAAACGGCTCGGGTACAATCCCAACGGCCTGGTGGACATGCTGCGGGTGATGGATCGGCGACTGAAGCCGGGCGGACTCGACTTCGCCAAAACCCATCCGGCCCCCGAGGATCGCATCCGCCGGGTTCAGAAAATTCTTGACGCCTACCAGCCGGTCCGGGTCCCGGGCGCGCGCCAACGCCGTTTTGAATCCGCCATGCGGCGCGTGTAGCCGGTGGCCGCTTCCCAACCGGGGCCGGATGGGAAGTCCGGCGGGACGGAACGGTCCGAAGGATCGGGCTTTCTCCGCGCATGGAACGCCGGGATCCAACGGATTCGCGCGGACCGAAGAGTTCTTCAGGGCGCGCTGCTGGGATTGGCCGGCGCGCTGACGGCCCTGGCGCTCTGGTGGCCGGGGCTTTTGGACCCCTGGGAGGCCCGGAGCTGGGACTGGCGGGCCCGGGTGATGGCCCGCCCGGACCGGGCCGACGAACGGGTTCGGCTGATTCTGCTGGACCAGAAAAGTCTGGATTGGGGCAAAACGGTTAACGGCTGGCCTTGGCCGTGGCCCCGGGAGGTCTGGGGCGTCATCATCGACTTCCTGCGCCGGGCCGGGGCCAAATCGGCCGGGCTGGACGTGCTGTTTCTGGAGCCTTCGGCCTACGGCGTGGGCGACGACGAACGCTTCGGCGCGGCGGTGGAGCGCTTCGGGAAGGTGGCCGGCGCGGCCTTCGTCAGCCGCCGATCCGGCGACGCCACCCAATGGCCGTCGGAGATTCCCCGGCCGGATTTCCAGCTCCCGGAGGAAGCGACGACGGCGTCGGCCTATCCACGGGCGGCATTTCCCGTCCCGGAGGCGGGCCGCCACTTCGACCCCCTGTGCAACGTCCACCTGAATCCCGATCCCGACGGCATTTACCGGAAGGCGGCGCCGCTGGCCGCCTTCGACGGCTCGACCCTTCCGGCCCTGGGGATCGGGACCTACCTGGCGGCCCATCCCGCGGCGGAGCTCCGAACGTCCGGGGACGGACTTCGAATCAACGGTCGTTCGTTGCCGCTGGACGAAGAGGGGCGGGCCATCCTCCGCTTTCGGGGACCCGGGGGCACGTTTCCGGCCCACGGCGCCGCCGCCGTCATCCAGTCGGAGCTGCGGCTGCGGGCCGGCGAAACGCCCCCGGTGGACCCGGCGGTCTTCCGGGACCGATACGTGCTGATCGGCATGTCCGCCCCCGGCCTGTTCGACCAGCGGGCCGCGCCCACCGGCGGCGTTTTCCCCGGGGTCGAAATTCACGCCACCCTGCTGGAAAATCTGCTCGCCGGCGCGTTTATCCGGGACGTTCACCCGGCGGTCCACCCGCCCTTCGTCCTGCTGTTTTCCCTTTTGGCGGGCGTCACTCCGCTCTTTCTCGCCCGGCCCCTCTCCCTGGGCGGGACGGGCGTTTTTCTCCTGGCCGCTCCGGCCGGATGCGCTCTGCTGGCCTACGCCGGCGGCTTCCGACTTCCCCTCGCCCCCGCCATGGTCGGCACGTTTTTCGCCTTCGCCTTGGCCATCCTGGTCCAATACGCCACCGAAGGCCGCCAAAAGCGGTTCATCAAACAAGCCTTCGCCCAGTATCTCAGCCCGGAACTCATCGAAACCCTGGTTCGGGAACCCGATCGGCTTCAACTGGGCGGCGAACAGCGCCCCCTCTCCATCTTCTTTTCCGATTTGGAACGGTTCACCGCCATTTCGGAAACCATGCGGCCGGAAGCCCTGGCCGAGCTGTTGAACCGCTATCTCACCGAAATGACCGACATCATTCTGGCCTCCGGGGGCACCGTGGACAAATACGAGGGCGACGCCATCATCGCCTTCTGGAACGCGCCCACGGAACACCGGGACCATCCGCTCCGGGCGGTTCGGGCCGCCTTGGACTGCCAGCGTCGCCTGGCGGAACTCCGCCCAGGGTTCCGGGAAATTTGCGGACGGGAGCTGCGGATGCGCATCGGCTTGAACAGCGGAGAGGCCTACGTGGGCAATTTCGGCTCCACCCAGAAATTCGACTACACCATGCTGGGCGACGCGGTGAACCTGGCGGCACGGCTGGAAGGGGTGAACAAGATGTTTGGGACCTACACGATGGTGTCCGGCATCACCCGGCGGCTGGTGGACGACGACCTGGCCTTTCGGGAGCTGGGCCGGGTGCAGGTGGTGGGACGAAAGGAGGCGGTGACGGTCTTCGAGCCGATGTTCTGGGACGATTACGACACTCGGGCGGAAATCATCGCGGATTTCGAGGAGGGGCTGGACCTTTTTTACGGCGGTCACTTCGATTCGGCGCGGGACCTATTCAAGGAAATCGCCGACCGGGACCCGGTGGCGGTCCGCTACCTGGAACGGCTCCGCAGCCTGGATGCCGACCCGCCGGAAGGGTGGACGGGGTTGTGGGTGATGGATCGGAAATAGGACGTTTGTCTTGTTCCGCTCCCGCGCATTCTTCCTTGTGCAGAAGGGCCAACTTTCGGGCGCCAAACTTTTTTCGGCGACCATTGACATTCGGCCAAAGCAACGTAGATTATTTGTTTGAGCAAACCACTTTCTAATTAACGACAATCCCACCGACTCCCCAATGGGAGGGCGACCCCATGCCCAAGCTGAACGAACTCAAGCTCATGGCAAAAACAGCGATGAAGAAACATGAGTACATGGATCTTTTTAACGCCCGCGTGCTCCGCTGGAAAGCCGAAAACCGACTGGTAATGGCCGACAATATAGACAAGACGATAGAAGAACTGGTTGGCAACAACCGGATTCCATCTTATTTGGCCAACCAATTATTTAAGGGCGGAATATTTCGCCATTCGATTGAGCACGGCCTGAGCAAGGCAGTGAGCATTGGGTGCATTTATATCGTTCTGCCCAAAGCTGGCCAATGCGGCATTGATCGAATCTTGGTCGTGGATGATCACGGCACTCCCCAAAGCCCATTTCATTCCAAACTGCTATTGGATTGCAAACACCAGGGAAATGGCCGCTGGACATTCGAGAATCATTGAATTTGGAAACCTTTCCTTCCGTATTTTTGTTTGCGCAAGATGCCCCATCCAATTGAATTTCAGGGGGGATTTCCCGTTCGGTTCGCGAAAGCCCCGATTTCCATGTTCAACAACCATTCCTTGATCCACAGTCCGCCGCCGCAACCGGTCAGCCGACCATTCGCGCCGACCACGCGATGGCGGGGAATCACCATGGGCAGGGGAATCCGGCCGTTGGCCCCGCCCACCGCCCGGCCGGCCCCGGGTCGTACAAGCCGCCGGGCGATTTCTCCGCGGGCCGCCGTCTCTCCGCAGGGAATTTTCTCCAATTCCGCCGACACCGCCCGCTGAAATTCAATTCCGCGCCGTCCGGCGCCACGTCCAGATCGAAGGAAAACAGACGCCCGGCGAAATAGGCGCTCAACTGCCGGACCGCCTCCGCGAAACATTCGGGCGAATGAGTCCACGCCTCCGGAATCTCCAAGGGCCCGGCCCCCTCCTGAAAATGGACGCGGAAGAGCGTATCCCCCCTTCCCGCCAGCAGAATACGCCCCAGGGGGCTTTCCAGAAATCGGTATTCCATCTCCACGTCCTTAATCCTCCCCGGGCACCGGATCCATCATATCGGCGACGCGCCGGAGGCAGGCGTCGATGCTGGCCTGTTCCTCCGGCGGAAGCGCTTCGAAATTTGCGGAAAAATTGGCGGGCAACGGCCAGGGCCGGTCTTTGGCAAGCTTCCTTCCCTCGTCGGTCAGCGTCAGCACCACCTGCCGCCGGTCGGGCAGGTCCCGGTCCCGCCGGATGAGCCCGCGCTCCACCAGCCGGTCGGCGATTCCGGTCACCGTGGCCTGGCTCAAAAAAGTTCGTCGGGCAATCTGGCTGGGAGTCCGAATGTCCGGCTCCAAGAGTTGTTGCAGACAAAGGAGCTGGGGGACGGTCAGGTTGACCTCTTGGTTCGGCACGTTGTTGCACTGGCGATTGGCCTGGACAATCCGTCGAAGGGACATGAGCATGTTCTGGTCGAAAGGGGTCGGCATGCCTACCTCCGGTGAAAGGGAACAATTCATCTTTTCGACACCTAACATTAGGACTCAAAATATTTATTGTCCAACTTTTTTTCGCTCCCTCCACCGTCGTTCGGACCCGCCCGCCGGCCGTTTCATCAAATAATAACATAATTTCGCTATGGTCTTGGCCCGCGAATTTGCGGGAAGGAAAGGCCCAAGTCGCTTCCCCCCAACGTGCCGTTTCGGGAAAATGCCCAGGGCTTCGAGCCCCAGGAGGCATGACAGGTTCAAATCCGGGTTTTCTCCCTTTCGAAACCCGAAAAAGACCACGAACCCGGCAACACGGAGCTGGGACGTTTTTCCGGACCGTCTGACCGCCCTGCTGCCGGCGGAACGGCTGGCGGCCTTGAAGACCGCCCTGGACGGCCCGGTCGGCTTTCTCGCCGTTCGCGTGGCGGACTTCCGCCATTTCGTGGGAGTGCACGGGGAAAGTTCGGGGTTCGGGCTGCCGAACCGGCTACGGAAGGAAGCGGCCGAACGGTTCGACGTGGTGTTTCCCTCGGAAACGTTGCTCTTCGTCGAGGCCGTGGGATCGGGAGAAACCCTGTTGGTCTTCCGACTGCCTCCGGGCGGGGCCTGCGGACCGCCCGGCCGCTCCCTCTCCCTGCGCCTCCGCCTGAACGCGGTCATGAACCATGCCGCCGAGGAACGGCTGCCGGACACGGTGACGGTGGAAGTGGGCTATGCCTGGATGAACCCCGTCTCCGAGGAAGGCGCGGAAGCCTTCCATCAACGGCTGTTCCGCGCCTTCTGCGAGGCCCAGCGGACGGCGGCCCGTCGAATTCCCGCCGAAAAACTGGACCTGCACCAGGAATTCATCCGCATTCTGGAAACGCCGCTGTTGTCGATTCACCACCAGCCGGTGATCGACTTTTCCACCGGCGGCGTCCTGGGATGGGAAGCCCTCATGCGCGGTCCGGCCGATGGGAATTTCCCCGACCCCGCCCTGCTGTTGACCTTTGCGGAAGAGGTGGGAAAATCAAGCCGAAGGTTCCCGCGCTCTACCGGGAGGCGGATCGGGAGCGGGGTTGTTTTCAGGGCAAGGGAAGAGACGGGGTGGAGCGGAAATTCCCCCTGGTCTCGGTCTCCATCGGGATCGTGGATTGTGAATTCCGGGCCGCTTTCACCATGGAGGAGCCGAGCCATCGGGCGGCGGAAATCAAAAAATTTCCCAAATCCGTCCCGGGCAACGCCTTCGCGCGGCACCGGCGGCCCCCCATTGGCGCGACGTCCAACGAACCCGATTCCCCCTCCCCCCGGAAGGCCGAAGGCGGGAATTGCGCGAGTTGACGGAGCGCAAACGCGAAAACGCCGGAGGAAATCCCCCGGCGTTTTCGTCGATGGACCGCTTGGCGTAAACTACACCGCCGGCGCGGCCCCTTCCTCCCCCTCGAAGGGCGCGGGCGCGGACATCTCCGGCTCTTGGCTGGAAATCTTGAAGTCGGCGCTCTCCTCCTCCTCGATGTCCAACTGCCGCCAGCTCATCTCGATGGAAAACTTCTGCTTGTCCTTCTTTTGACTGGCCTCCAGCTCCAGCTCGATCCGTCCGCCGGGATTCAGGGTCACGAACTCTTCCCCTCGCTGCACGCAGACGGTGCCCTCCCGAATGCTCTTGACCAGATCGTCCAGCAGGTCCGCCAGGACGTCCGCCTCCATAGTCCGCTTGATCTTGACTTCGCTCTTCATGTTCCAACCTCCTTCGATCGTTCCAATTCTCGCGCCCGGCCCGTCGGGGTCGGCGGAGCGGTTTAAAAAGGTGGACGGAATCCGCCACCTTGGCCAAAAACTTCCCGGCGGGCGGCGCCTTTGGGCCGCCGTTCTTCCCAGCCGCTGGAATATGGGGATGGTTTTCCCTTCGAAACCCAAAACCGAAGGGAAACGCCGGTCCGCTTTCCCAAAAATTTACAGCATGGTCCCCGGCGGCACCGCAACGGCGGGCGCCGCCTCTTCCCCGGTTTCGGCCGGCTCGGGGGCGTTCGTCTCCGGCTCTTGGCCGGAAATGCCGAATTCCGCCGCCTCCATGGCTTCCACCTCGATTTCCCGCCAGGCCATCTGAATGGATATCTTCTGCTTGTCCTTCTTCCGGCCGGCCAAAATGCCCACATCGATGCCCCCGCCCGGCGTCAGGGTCACGAAATCCTCCCCCTGAATGACGCAGACGGTGCCCGCCCGCAGGCTGGCGGACAGATCGGCCAGAACATCGGCCGCGGCTTCCGGGGTCATGCTTCGTTTAACGGTCACTTCGTTTTTCATGGTTCCTCCTTGCGGCAGGGCGCCGCCGTTGATTGGCAATGATTTCCGGCCAAAAGAATCACGGAATCAGTCCCGCCGTTGGTCGGACTCGGCGTCCGCTTCGGCATCCGCGAATTCTTCGGCGTCCTCGGTCTCGTCCTCGTCCGGTTCGTCTTCCGCCTCTGCGGAGCGCGGGGCCTGGATGGGAAACCCCTGCTTTTCCTCTCGTCGCTTCTTGTGAACTTCCGCGATTTTTTTCTCCGCCTTTTTCAAGAATTTTTCCAGCGCCTTGTCGATGGCGCCGTCCACATCCAGCTTTTTCCCCAAATCCCTGGCGTCCTTCTTGGCCTGCTCCAACCGCTGGGCCAAATCGAGCCGGACGTTGAAAATCACCCGCTTGGTGTCCACTTCATCTTTAAAAACACTCATTGCGACCCACTCTTTGGGAAATTTTTTGTACACTTTCTGTACAATCAACGCATGGATAATGCGCCTATCCGTCTCGGAAGTCAAGCCTTTTTTTTCATGGATTCTGGTTTTTTATAAATCATTAAAATCATGTTAAAATCCATTTAACGGTAAAAAATCCGACCAAAACTTGCCCGAATCACCGGCAAAAACATTATTGACAAGTCAGGGAAACAAGCCTACACATACCCCGTTTATCAAAGAGATCGGCCACCCTTCCCGTCTTTTTGAAGCCGACGGGTTCGGTGGGCGTCCGCAACACGGGAATGCCAATTGTCCGGAAAAGCGGGGAATCGCCCAACGAAGCGCGGCCAACGCTTTCGCCCGCCGGGAACGCGGCGACAAGGGGCGAATCCTCCGGCCAAGGGTCATCGGATGGGCGGAACGGGAAAAACCGCCCCCACCGTAGGAATCAAGGGGCCTTGGGAAGAAAGATGGGGCGGGGAACCCATTAAAAAGAAAAAACGGGCGAGAAGGCCCGTCGACTGAAGGAACCGTGAAGGGGGGATAAAATCATGGCCGACTGGATGCGGAAGACGAAAAAAGAGCTGGTGGCCCATATCGAGGAGTTGGAAAACGAGACCGACGAGCAGGAAGTGGCGGTGGTCACGGCGGAAGATCCCGCGATTCGCGGGGAACTGGAGGAGGTCCGAAAGCAGTTGGAGAAATTGATGGAGGAAAATCGGCGGCTTCAAGAACTGCACATCGCCGCCCAAGAGGAAAAGGACCGGCTGCGGGAGGAGCACGAAGACCTAAAAATCGACTTTATCCGGTTGTCGGAACAAAATGAAAGGGTTCTTCGGGAAAAATCCCAGCTTTTGGACCAGTTCGCCCTGCTGGAACGGGATTTCGAGGAATTGCAGAACCGGTTCCGCGATTGCCAGAGCCGATACGCCCTGAACTACGACCTGTTCAAGAGCTTCGTGGACGACAACGAACAAAAAATCATGCTTCTGGATTCCGGCTACACCTTCCGCTACATCAACCAGACCGCCGCCGAAACCCTGGGCATATCCGACGAAACGGCCCTGACCGGTCGGCGGATCTTCGATTTCATCCCCTATCAGGAATCCCTCAAGCTGAAGGAACGCATCGACCGGGCATTTTTGAACGGCGACAAGGAAAAAATCAAGGACATCCGGTTTCAGGGACCGGACGGGACCGTTACCCGCCTCAAAATGAAAATCGCGCGGGTGCGGTTCCAGGACAAGCCGTCGGTCAAAATCGTGCTGAAATAATCGGGGGAACGGTCGCGATGGAATTTGACAGAAGCTGGGACGCCCTAGTGCGTCCGGGCGAGGGAAATTCTTTTTTTCGCCGCTCGGCACAAGGACGGCGTATCGCGCCATTTCGCCCGGAGAAAAAGGGGTACCGGGCCGCCAACGCCTGGTGGATGTCGGAGATGTGTCGGCTCATCTACCGTCGGGGGCGCGAGGAACTGATGGACGCGGCGCCGGCCCTTGGCCGAAACGACATTCTCGCCGAAGTGGGGATGCGGGAGGTTCGTTTTTTTTACAAGCCCACCGTCCAATGCGGAATTTTCGCCACCCTGCCCGGTCGCAAAAAAGGCTTTGCCGTCCTCGTGTTTCGGGGCACCAACGGACTGGAAACCTGGCTGTCCAATCTCACCACCTTCCAGGTTCGCTGGCCGGGAGGCGGCATGGTGCACAGCGGGTTTAAAAAGGAATTTTTCAAAGTCTGGCCCGAAGTGGCCGAGGCCCTGGAGGAAATCGACCTGCCCCTGTTTTTTGCGGGGCACAGCCTGGGCGGCGCGCTTGCGCTGCTGGCGGCCTCCATGCGCAAACCTCGCGCGGTGTATACCTTCGGCTGTCCCCGCGTGGGCGATCCCGCTTTTGCGGCCGGCCTCGACGGCGTTCCCGTGTACCGAATCGCCAGTCTGCGGGACATCGTGACCGGGGTCCCGCCGTCCCGCATTCCGTTTGATTTTCGCCACATCGGCGAACCGGTTTTTCTGACTCCCGCCCCGGACGCCCTGGCCTCGGAGCCCTCCAAACCGGTCGCAACCGCCGCCGAGTTTTCCGGCCGACGACTCATTCCCGGCCCGCCCGACTTCCTGTCCGAACACTCGCCGGTCAACTACACCGTCCATCTCACCCGGACGCTGCTGGAAGAATCGGCCGCCGCGGCGAGGAAAGTCGAAAGCCGACCCGAATTCCGGCCGCGCCCGGCCCCGCCGCCGGCCCAACATCCATGATCCTCGGCTTTTGCATGGGACCACGGCGGCCCCAACCGGGACCGCCGCCATGACCGCTCCCGCATTTTCCCCGACCGGATTCGGGTTTACAGCCCCGACTTGATCACCAGATCGGTGATGGGCCCCCGGGATTTGTCGCCCTTGAGCACCAGATGGGCGTAAATCCGACTCCCGGTGAACTTGTTAACGATCCAGTTGAGTCCGTTGTTGGCGGCGGTCAGGTACGGGTTGTCCACCTGGTGGATGTCTCCCAGACAGATGCACTTTACGCCCTCTCCCATCCGCGACAAAATCGCCCGGCATTCCGCGCGGGACATGTTCTGGGTTTCGTCGATGATGACCACCGCGTTTTCGATGTTCATGCCCCGGATGTAGGTCAGCGGCAGCAGCTCGAACCGCTTGGGATCGTACGCGGGCGGGTGGCTGTCCGCGTCGGAGAAAATCCGGCCGGCGTTGCGCCCCCGGTGGAGTTTGAGCACGAGGTCCGAAATGTAGCGGACGTACGGCTCCATCTTCTCCGAAACCTTCCCGGGCAGATACCCCATTTTCTGCCCGATCTCGATCATCGGCTTCACCACGTACACTTTGTCGTGGCTTTTGCGCTCCAGGACGAGATAGAGAGCCGCCGCCAGGGCCAGGAAGGTTTTTCCGTATCCCGCGGCGCTCTGGATGGAGACCACATGGATATCCGGGTTGACCATCAGCTCCAGGCTCAGGTTCTGGTAGACGTTGCGAGGCGCCACGTTCCAGATCCGGTGCTGATAGTCGATGGTCCGTTCGCCGTTGATCCCGAAAAAAATCGGTTTTCCCTGCTCCCCCCACATGAAGGCGTTGGGCACCGCAGATTCACGGTCTTCCACGAAACCCGAGAAATGTTCGGCGTCGGATTTAAACGGCGCCGATTCCTTGTAGGTTTCGCTTTGAATGCCCCGCAGGCTCGCCTGGAGCCGGAAGAACCGGTCGTTGGTCACCAGAATGGGATCCTGGAGACCGCTGCGCTGCACTTCGTCCAGAATGAAATGGTCCACGTGGTTGGCGAAGGATTCGGCGATGGCTTCCGGTTGCAACACCGTAAACTGGTCGCCGTTCTCGGAGAGAAATCGGACGATGCGCGACACCACGTGGCCGTGTTTGGGGCTCTTTTTGAATTTTTCCAGCTCCAGCAGGACGTGGTAGGGAATGTATACCTTGTTTTCGTTGCCGTTCCGAAGTCGGGCCAGGGCCTCGGGATCTTCCAAAAGAACGTTCGTATCCACCACGTAGTGCTTGCGATTGACCATTCAGCCTCCCCTTAAATTTTTTCGGGCCAAGTTTCCCGAAATAACTTCCGATTGTATGCCGATCGTGTTAGAATCTCGCGAAAAAATAGTTAGCGTTTCGTTAATTTCATTGGGCGGATCGGGGCAATTGCGCGAATCGCGCCGCTTACGGCGGAAGGCTCCGTTCAGCCCGTCAGTCCCGCCTCGAACGGAGTTCCCCTTGATTCATCTTTCCGGTCCAGCCTTTCGCCTTCTCTTCGTGGCCTATCTCGGCCTCATCTACTTCGCCGCTTTCTGGCCCTTCGATTTCGTCGCGGTTTGTTTCCATCAACGAATCGAGCGAACCGCCGGGGGCGTGCGGACCGACCGCTGCGCCGCCCTTTCTTCGCCCGCGCCTCCGGCGGAATTGGCGGCGGCCCTCCAAAAAGCGGACGGGATCACGGTGGAGGTCGATCTTTCGACCGCCGACATTGATCAAAGCGGCCCCGCCCGGATTTTTTCCTATTCCCAGGGCGCCAGCTTGCGGAATTTTACGCTGGGGCAACAGGAGGCCGCCCTTTCCTTCCGGCTCCGCACCACCGGGACCGATCTCAACGGAATCGATCCCCATCTGGAAACGCCATCCGTTTTCCGGCCCGGGAAACGGCAGCACCTGGTCGTCACCTATGGAAAGGGGCCCCAGCGGCTTTACGTGGACGGCAAAATCGCCGCCGAAAGCGAACTGGTTTCCGGCGGCTTCTCCAACTGGGACGAAGACCATTATCTGACCGTGGGCAATGAACGAACCCCGAACCGGCCGTGGCGGGGCGTCATTTACCATGCCGCGGTCTACGCCAGGGCGCTTTCGCCCGGGGAGGCGGCCCGGAATTACCGCGCAAGCCGCGAACGCGGAGAAAATGCGAACCGGGTCTCCCAAGGGCTGGCGGCGTTTTACGATTTCAGCCGGGGAACGGGGGAAGAGCCCTTTGCCGACCTGAGCCCGGCCGCCCTGGGCGGTCCCCTGGGCAAAGCCCAGTTTCAAAGCCTGCAACGCGCGCTCCTGGCGAACCTTCATCTCTGGTTCGGCATGAAGGATATGATCCAGAATATCCTTGCCTTCCTTCCCATCGGTTTTTTCCTCTACCGGCTGGGTCCGACCTCCCTCCGCAAGCGCCCGGCCCTTTTCATCCTCGCCGCCTTTTTTATCGGCCTCTCCATCTCCTTTTCCATCGAATATTTCCAACAATTCACGGAAAAACGAAGTCCCAATCTGCTGGACCTGATCTACAACGGCGTCGGCGGGGGACTGGGCGGGCTCCTGGCCTGGCTGGACGCCCGGCGGGAGCGGCCCTGGCTGGTCGCTCGCCCGGCCAGAGGCGAACATGGTTAAACGGAACGCTTCCAGGGGCAATTAAAGTTTCGCCGCCCTTGGCCCGCAAGTTTTGTTTTCCCGCCTCGACGACTTTGTCAAGGAATCGGATTATTGTTCCGCTCGCGGAGCGAGACCGCTCCAACCCCGATCCAACGCGCAACGGAATTCTCGATTCGATTCGGCGGAACGCCGATTCACGAGGCTTCCCTGAAAGAAGTTCATCCCACATGAGCTGGAAGGTTTCCCCGAAAATGGACGATATCCTGCGACGCGGCGGCGATTTCGCCGGCATCGCCCGAGATGAAGCCGTGGAGCTGCTCAACCTTCCGCTGGAATCCCGAGAGGTCTGCGCCTTGATGGAAACCGCCAACCGGACGACCAGGGAACAGTTCGGCCTCAAAGCCGAGAACCATTTCCACATCGGCGTCAACGTGGCCCCCTGTCCGCTGGACTGCTCCTTCTGCTCCCTCACCCGGGAGGTCGGCATTTTACCGAGAAGATCGACTTCAGCGAGGAACAAATTTTGGAATGGGCCAAAACGGCGGAGGCGGCGGGCGCGGACGCGCTCAACCTCATGACCACCGGCGCCTTTTCCTTCAACCGGCTGCCGGAAATCGGGCGAATACTAAAAAAGGCCGTCTCCACCCGGCTGGTGGCCAATACCCGGGACGTCAACCGCCAGGAGGGCGAAGCATTGCTGGACGCCGGTTTCGTGGGGGCCTACCACGCGGTTCGGGCGGGCGAAGGCCGGGACACGCCGCAGCCTCGGGAACGGCGCATCCGCACCATTCAGGTGCTGCGCGACGCGGGGTTGCTCTGGATGAACTGCGTGGAGCCGGTTGGGCCGGAGCATCCCAAAGAGGAGCTGGTGGATTTGATGTTTCTGGCGCGGGACAACGGCGCCACCTGCAGCGGCGTGATGCGCCGCATCAATTTTCCGGGATCGCCCATGGAGAAATTCGGGATGATCACCGAACGGGAAATGGCCCGCATGGTGGCCGTCGGCCGACTGGTCATGGCCGACGTGCCCCGGGCCCATTGCACCCACGAACCCGAAACCGCCGCGCTGATGGCGGGGGCGAACCTGTTTTTCCCGGAAGTGGGCGCGAGCCCCCGGGACGGAGAGGCCGACGCCGCCAAGGGGCGCGGCAACGGCCTGGACGCCTGCCACCGCATTCAGCGGGATATGGGGCTGGACCCGGCGCCGCCCTCCAACTGTTTCGATCCGCAGCCCGCGAAGGCGGAATCGGCGACGGCCTGATCTCTCCACATTCGGTCCGGAGCCTTTTCCACCGGGAAACCGCCGAGGCGGAAGATTCGCCAACGTCGCTCTCCCGCCTTGGTTGGCTTCCCCGTCCGGGGGGAACCCTACCGCCATCTCTTTGCAGTCCGAGGAGCTTTTTCAA